>WFQM01000275.1 GCA_015487095.1 Gammaproteobacteria bacterium
AGCGGCTAATGTGCTCAAGATCAATGACTTTTTCGGTTATTTTGAATGAAAGCGTATCACCCATACGGTGAGTTCAAAATGTTCGAAAAAGTCCTTGAGATTGAGTGCATTAGACGTTCGCAGTAGGTTCAACTGATTAATTTAGGATAATTATTGTCCACGGTTTTCACAACCCATCTTTCTTTACAACCCATTTCCCCAACAACACATCCCCCAACCGTACCACAAAAAAAAACGGCATTCGCACTTTGGCGAATACCGTTTTATCAATTATTTTCAGACTAATAGCTTACAAACTATCAACAACATCCGTACTGACCAACTAATCCTTGTTGATGTTCACTCGTTCCCGCAGCTCTTTACCCGGCTTGAAGTGCGGCACGTATTTACCCGACAGCGCCACAGCCTCACCCGTTTTTGGATTACGCCCAATACGCGGCGGACGAAAATGCAGTGAAAAACTACCAAAACCACGGATTTCAATACGCTGTCCTGTGGAAAGGTTTTTCGCCATCTGCTCGATAAGCGTCTTCACCGACAGTTCCACATCTTTATAAGGCAAATGCGGCTGCTTGCGTGCGATACGTTCGATTAGCTCTGATTTTGTCATCTAAGCAATCCTTATTTCTGTCCTGC
Source organism: Gammaproteobacteria bacterium (assembly GCA_015487095.1). Classification (GTDB taxonomy): domain Bacteria; phylum Pseudomonadota; class Gammaproteobacteria; order SZUA-152; family SZUA-152; genus SZUA-152. Next base: position 637 of record WFQM01000275.1, read on the forward strand.
TGTTACGTGGATGGCCTCCACCCTATTGTGTGAAGCCATCCACGGTCCAGCTAAGTTTTTGCAATTAAGTCATCGACTTAACTTAGCGTCCACCTATTTAGCTTCTTTACTGCTTTCCATCTGTTCTTTCAACAGGTCACCCAAAGTACCGCCAGTGGACTCTGCCTGATTACGACTGTAATCCTGAACAGCCTCAACTTCTTCCGCAGAATCCTTGGCTTTCACCGACAGATTCAAATTACGGTTTTTGCGGTCAACACCAATGAAGCGTGCTTCAACTTCGTCGCCTGCCTTGAGCATGGTACGCGCATCTTCCACACGGTCGCGAGCAATTTCCGAGGCACGAATATAACCTTCGATACCGTCACCCAAGTCCACGGTTGCACCCTTGGCATCCACCTCAGTGATGGTACCAGTAACGTTGGTGCCTTTCGGGTGTGCCGCAAGATAGTTGGAGAAGGGATCCTGCTCCATCTGTTTCACGCCCAGAGAAATACGCTCACGCTCCGGGTCAATAGCCAGAATCACCGTCTCCAGTTCATCGCCCTTTTTGTAAGAGCGAATCGCTTCTTCATCAGAATCGCTCCAGGAAATATCAGACATATGTACCAAGCCATCGATGCTGCCATCCAGACCGATGAAAATACCAAAATCAGTGATCGACTTGATGGTGCCGGAGATTTTGTCACCCTTATTATGGGTAGCTGCAAATTCGTCCCAGGGGTTCGCTTTGCACTGTTTCATGCCCAGGGAAATACGACGACGTTCGGGATCGATTTCCAGCACCACAACTTCAACTTCAGTGCCTACATCCACAAGCTTGCTGGGGGAAATATTCTTGTTGGTCCAGTCCATTTCGGAAACATGCACCAGGCCTTCGACGCCCTCTTCCACTTCCACGAAGCAACCGTAGTCGGTGAGATTGGTCACCTTGCCGAACAAGCGTGAACCCACAGGGTAACGACGTGCGATATCTTCCCAAGGATCTTCGCCCATTTGCTTAAGACCCAGAGAAACGCGGGTACGCTCACGATCAAATTTGAGCACTTTGACATCAATTTCGGCACCCACTTCGACAATTTCACTAGGATGCTTGATACGCTTCCAGGACATATCGGTAATATGCAACAGACCGTCGATACCACCCAAGTCGATAAACGCACCATAATCGGTCAAATTCTTCACGATGCCCTTGAGAGTCTGACCTTCAGCCAGACTTTCGATCAGTGCATCACGCTCTTCGGAAGACTCGGCTTCCACCACCGCACGACGTGAAACCACCACGTTGTTGCGTTTCTGATCCAGCTTGATAACCTTGAATTCCAGTTCCTTACCTTCGAGATACGTGGTATCACGAACAGGGCGCACATCTACCAGGGAACCCGGCAGGAAAGCGCGAATGGTGTCGATTTCGACAGTGAAACCGCCTTTAACCTTACCATTGATGATACCGATAACACTTTCGCTCTTATTGAAAGCATCTTCCAACTTGCGCCAGGAGTGAGCACGAATCGCTTTTTCACGGGACAGGCGGGTTTCACCGTAACCGTCCTCTACATATTCCAGAACCACTTCAACATTGTCGCCTGCAACAACCGTGATTTCGCCTTTCTCATTGCGAAACTCGTCAACAGGGATAGCGCCTTCGGACTTGAGTCCGGCATTAACCACAACCATATCGGCAGTCACATCGACCACAACACCATTGAGGAGGGCACCCTGACGCATTTCGGTCTGGGCAAGACTTTCTTCAAACATTTCTGCAAAGCTTTCGCTCATTTTTCCACTTCCTTGACGCTGCCAATCTGCTCGCGCTGACATCAAGCACGAACAACAACAAACGCCGTATTATCAAAGGCTGACCACTCAATCTGCCTCACCACGAGACAGCGAACAGCCGCTTGTTTATGAATTTAACTGTCCACGCTTCACCTGAACACGGGACAACACCGGGTACTCATTACTTATTAAAAACAGACGCTGACCAAAAAACAGCACAAGCCGCTCATCAATCAGCCACTTTCGGAAACATCCCGTTGGCAGTACAGTACATAAGTACAGCAAAAACACACTACTGCACTACTGTAAGAGACCTGCTAGTGTAGACGCACCTGACACAAATTCCAGAGATGATCGACCACTTCGTCAATACCCAGGTCCGAGGTATCCAACACCACGGCATCCTCGGCAGGAACCAGCGGAGAGGCCGTACGATTACAATCACGCTCATCACGTTCGGCAATCTCTTCCAAAAGGCTACGCATGGTAACACCTAAACCCTTGTCTTTCAACTGGTTATAGCGTCTTCGTGCGCGCTCCCCGGCACTGGCTGTAAGGAAGATTTTCACTGCTGCCCTGGGAAACACCACGGTGCCCATATCACGGCCATCAGCAATCAACCCAGGAAGCTGGGCAAAGACACGCTGACGTTCCAGCAAGGCTGCACGCACCGCAGGTAATGCGGCTACTTTCGAAGCACCATTGCCGCAGGTTTCGGTGCGTAACTCCAGCGTCACATCTTCCCCCTCCAGCAATACCACCATTTCCTCTCCCTCTTCGCCAGCGACAAATTCTACATCCAGGTGCGCTGCCAGAGGTTGCAATGACTCAACATCATCCAGAGCAATACTGTGCTTTTCCGCCGCCAGTGCCACCAACCGATACAACGCACCGCTGTCGAGGATATGCCAGCCCAGGCGTTGGGCCAGCAGGCGAGCAATAGTCCCCTTACCTGAAGCAGTAGGGCCATCGATAGTGATAACAGGCACGTTAGCAGTGTTATTTGCGGTCATATTTTGATCCGATAAATTAAATATCAGTGACGAAACTCGACGGGACAAAAAAACCAATCCCCCAACGCCAACCTTCTATTAACCCGTAATATATTTCATGACGTGATTAACCCATTGCCAGACCAAATACAGCAAATCTTTGACTGAAACAAAAGTGACGAAAATAGATGTTGATAAAAAACGCTTTATTGAATGATAAATCCTGTCAAACGCTCCCAGCATCCTCTGTAGATAATTTGACCAAATCGCAAAGCGCGCCACAGTATATCGTTTCGGCAGACTTTGTCATAGGGACGGCCAAGACTGAAAAAAGCATCAGGTATTTTCCATCATGGCGGCCATCTTCTCTTTATCCGGTGCCAACACCACACCACGCTCAGTCACAATAGCATCCACCAATGCTGCCGGAGTTACATCAAAGGCCGGATTCCAGGCAGTCGCACCCGCAGCAGCAATAGATTGACCCGCCAAAGATAACACCTCATCGGCAGAACGTTGTTCAATGGGAATATCCTCACCACAAACAATATTCATATCTACCGTCGAAGTCGGTGCAACCACCATAAATTTCACCCCGTGATACCTTGCCAGTATCGCCAGACCGTAGGTACCAATCTTGTTAGCCACATCACCATTGGCCGCGATACGATCTGACCCCACAATCACCCAGTCAATTTTACCCTGTCGCATCAAATGCGCCGCTGCGCCTTCAACTTGCAAGGTGACGGGAATATTTTCCTGCACCATTTCCCAGGCAGTAAGCCGCGCACCCTGCATCCAGGGACGGGTTTCATCAGCATAAACATGAGTGATTTTTCCCGCAGAAAAACCGGCGCGCACCACCCCCAATGCCGTACCGTAACCGCCAGTGGCCAATGCTCCAGCGTTACAGTGGGTCAGGATGGCACAAGGTTGCTCGATCAGTGCCGCACCCCGTTCGCCCATACGACGACAGGCCGCAATATCATTGCTGTGGATTTTTTTTGCCTCGGCCAACAATGCAGGCTCAGGGTCACCCTGCAACCTGGTGATAACTTCACGCATGCACTCAACGGCCCAAAACAGATTCACTGCCGTAGGGCGTGATTGTGCAAGTATTTGTAAATCAGCTTCAATCAATGCTTTCCAGTTTGCCGAAGACTCGGCAAAACGTGCCCGCGCTGCCAGTACAATGCCATAAGCGGCAGTAATACCAATAGCCGGCGCACCACGCACTACCATATTGCGAATCGCCTCAGCCACCACAGCTACCCCATCAAATTCCAGATACACCGCTTTGTGCGGCAGCACGCGCTGATCCAATAACTGTAACTGTTTATTTTTCCAGAGAATGGCCTGAACGGTATCAGCATGCGGCATTGTCAAAAACCTCTGTTAATTGGAAAAGGACATAATACGCTATGCGCCTATTCCTTAGAAAAATAACTCTTTTTTAAAATTACTGGGTATTAAACGCAAAAGTCGCAGAGACGCAAAGGACGCAAAGTTTTTAGTGTTTTTCTCTGCGTCTCTGCGACCTCTGCGTTTATCACTCGCCACTTATCAGTAGCACGACAATATAACTTCCCAATACACTGGAATGATCGCCCGAGAACTTTTGCCATTGCCCCGGCTTCAGTCATTGACTCATTATTCAAAGATGCACCAGAGCCAGAAATGACCACCAATGCATCACCATCATCGTTGTTGTCATTTTTTATCATACTGCTTTCCACAAGATGAAAATCAAAATGCAGCATAACAACCAATAGTTGTTTGTTTGAATACTGATCAGGGCTCCCAAGGCCAGCTCAATGCACTGCCAGCAGGCCCAAACTTGCAGCCCGACAGAGCAACCGCTATCGTTTGCCCATGAAAAATACCCCTCAACCCATCGACAGCCTGATTCACGCCCGCTGGATCATTCCCGTGCAACCCGCCGACCAGGTGCTGGAACACCATGCCATAGCCTTGCACGAAGGTCGCATTCTGGAACTGCTACCCAGCGCCGAAGCCAGACAAAAATATACCGCCGAAGTGGAACATCAACTGGATGAACACGCCCTCATCCCCGGCCTGATCAACGCTCACACTCATGCCGCCATGTCCCTGTTTCGTGGTCTGGCCGACGACCTACCTCTGATGGAATGGCTGCAAAATCACATCTGGCCAGCGGAAGAAAAATGGATCAGCCCCGAATTTGTCGCTGACGGCACACAGTTGGCCATCGCCGAAATGCTGCGCGGCGGTACCACCTGTTTCAACGACATGTATTTTTTTCCCGACGAAACCGCGCGCGTCGCCGACAACGCGGGCATACGCGCTGTAGTGGGACTTATCATTATCGACTTCCCCACCGTATGGGCCGCCAATGCCGACGAGTACTTAAGTAAAGGCATCGAAGTGCATGACCATTTCCGCCACAACCCACTCATCACCACCGCCTTCGCACCACACGCACCGTACACCGTATCCGATGAACCATTGAAACGTGTCATCACTTACGCCGAAGAAATGGACATCCCCGTACACATCCACTTACATGAAACTGCACACGAAGTGATGGAAGCACAGAACAACACCGGCCAACGCCCGCTGGAACGCCTGGAAGCACTGGGGCTGGTATCTCCTCGACTCATGGCCGTACACATGACCCAGCTCGCCGACGAAGAAATCGACCACCTCGCCACCCGTGGAGCCCACGTTGTACATTGTCCTGAATCCAATATGAAACTTGCCAGCGGCTTCTGCCCCGTACAACAACTGCTTAATGCTGGCATCAACGTTGCCCTCGGCACTGACGGTGCTGCCAGTAATAATGATCTGGATATGTTCGGCGAAATGCGCAGCGCCGCCCTGCTGGGCAAAGTAGTGGCCCGTGATGCCAGCGCACTCAGCGCCACGCAAGCCCTGCACATGGCCACGCTCGGTGGTGCCAGGGCACTGGGACTGGAGGCACAAATCGGCTCATTGGAAGCTGGCAAAGCCGCCGACATCACGGCGATTAACCTCGGCGCACTGGAAACACAACCCGTTTATCATCCCATATCACAACTGGTTTATGCCGCCGGGCGCGAGCACGTCAGCGACGTGTGGGTGGCAGGGCAGCATTTGTTGAAAGATCGTGTGTTAACGACACTGGATCAGCAGGCGATTATCGCCAGAGCACAACAATGGAGAGAGAAAATTCAAGTAGCTGATGAGCATCCTGATGTGTTAGGTTAAATCAACGGGATTCCCCCGTGCCAAAAATTTCTTAAACTCATCTGAAATCCGTTCGTCGCTCGCAACACGCTCCCAAAAATCATGCGCCCTTTTTTTTGCGCCCAGGATACCCTCCTCGTCAAAATTGAAATCACTGATATCAGGTGGTACAAAACCATAAGGCATCATTTCTCCTCCGCTCTTTGGTGCAAAGCCCATAGAACACATGTCATATACTGGCAATAACCTGAACACGCCTCCTTCTATCCCCAGGCTCAAGTTGCCCAAGTGCATATCCGTATTATTAATAAGACGGCCAAAAGCCCATAAAAACATCGCATCAAAAACATGCTGCCAGCTCACCAGGTTTTTACTGTAAAGCGCATTCATAACTCGTGGCCAGCCACTACCCAACCCGGTAAATTCTGCATCAACGGCTTGAAGTGAAAGCATGGACATGCGCCCATATTCACCGCTTCGGTCAAATCGCTGTGATTCCAAAAACAGTCGGTCTTCCATTTCAATAAGCCGGGTGACTGCGGCAGGAAATTCATCGGCACGAAGCGCTTCTGTCGCATGATACTCGGTGATCAAAATATCACGCCATCGCCGGGCAACAGCACCATCTCCCCTGGGGGAAAATTTAACAATGACATGAGCGGAGCAATCACCACAAAAAGCGGTGAATTTTGGCTGCTCACCACCCGCAGACGAGCCAGGAATAACGCCGTTCATAACGTTGTCTGCAAGCGCCGGATAGTCCTCCACAGTAGAAATAATCGGTTTATGCCTGCGTAAAAATGCCTGCTGGCCAAGCTTAAAGTTTCCCGGCAAGTCATCACCGTTGGATATCAAATAACGCCCGATGTGGTTTGCATTCCACCATCTTGAATCTGGCGGAAAATCATCGGACAGCGAAGCCATTTCTTGCGCAATCTGTTGCCCCAAAAACCCCCGGGGACACAGATCACTCAAAAAGTACGGCAAATCATCATAAAGACCATTACCGCTCTCACCTAACAGTACAGAAGGCATACCCGTCTCAGGCTCTACGAAAAAACCACCGTGGGCTAATGGACGAATATGTGCAGCCAAAACAGTATTCCCATAAGAATCAACCATCACCAGGGGCAACCTGTCATCCGCACCAAAAGCATTGCGCGTTAGCGCATATCGGGGGGAGCGCCCACTCGGCAATCTGATGACACTATCTCCCATGTCTCTGAGTCGTCGTGCGACCACAGTCTGACTCTGGCCTGTTACGGCCTGTATCTCTTTTGATGTTGCAGGCTCGCGCCCTAAATATTCCCTGACCGACAACGGCATTATAAATAGCTCCCCGAAAAACCACTAGGTTAGTAGCTAGGTTAGCATACATAACAAATCGATTTATAGTATAAATTTCAATAAATTATATACAATACAAGAAATAATAAACTAGAAACACGACTAGCTTCAAACAATATAATCAACCTGTACACAGCCTGGTTTATTGTCCCGCGCATCACCGTTGATACGGGAACCGAAACTCTCGCAAAGAGTCACACAAACAAGGACTGGAGCCCGGGTTCGCATACCGATGTGGAAACCACCGCAACAGAGGCTGACCATGAATAAACATACCCGCTGGATTATTTACCCGTTATTACTGACCATTTTATGGCTTTGGCAAGGGCCGCAACTGCTGCAAGCAGAGCCAAACAATGGTTTCGACCTCTCCAATGCGCTGGTACCTGTCGAGCAGATAAAACACGGCGGTCCCGCACGGGACGGTATTCCTGCCATCAGTCAACCCGACTTTATCAG
>WFQM01000276.1 GCA_015487095.1 Gammaproteobacteria bacterium
ATTTCCAACCTCTCCAACCAGCTCAAAGAACAAGGTGCGCTGGAACACATGAACGCCGTACTGGAAGAAATTCCCCGCGTACGTGCCGATCTGGGTTACCCGCCACTGGTCACACCCACCTCACAAATCGTCGGCACCCAGGCATTACTCAACGTACTATCTGAATCCCGTTACCAAACCATCACCAACGAGGTAAAGCTCTACCTGCAAGGCAAATACGGCAAACCACCCGCGAAAGTAAACACCAATGTCCGTCGCCAGGCGATCGGCAATGAAAGCGTCATCACCTGTCGTCCCGCAGATTTACTGACACCGGAAATGGCGCGTTTGCGCAGTGATATTGGTGAAATTGCTGAATCGGATGAAGACGTATTGACCTACGCCATGTTCCCTGACATTGGCCAGGAATTCCTGGAACAACGCCGCGATGGCACCCTGGAGCCGGAAGCGCTCGAACCACCCCCGGGGGATTCACAAGACTACTGTGTGGCCGCCACAGAATTCAATGTCAGCTTACACGGCGAAACCTATCACATAAAAGTCACTGGTACCGGCCATAAAATGCAGGAAAAGCGGGCTTTTTATATCAACGTGGATGGCACGCCAGAAGAAGTGATGGTCGAATCCCTTGATGCTGTATTCACCAATGGTGGTACTGACGCAGCACAAACCAGTGACAGCAAAGGCAGCAGTCGCCTGAAAGCCACAGCACCCGGCCATGTCACCACATCAATGCCCGGTATTATCGTTGAGGTTCTGGTTGTCGAGGGTGATCAGGTGTCTGCGGGTGATCCCATTCTGGTGACCGAAGCCATGAAAATGGAAACCGAAGTTCAGGCACCTATTGCAGGCACAATCAAAGCCGTTCACGTACAAAAAGGTGATAGCGTTAATCCGGATGAAGCATTAGTGGAAATTGAATGACTGAGTATTTGATACGAAATTTGTAACGACGCAGAGAACGCAAAGCATTTTATTTTCTTTGCGCCCTCTGCGTCTCTGCGACCTCTGCGTTAACAACACTGAGTTTGTCAACAACACCACTACAACCGGCTAACATAACAGAAGCCAGGGGTTATGTGTCACATAATTATTGTGCGCGTTTAACCCGACGTTTTTTCCTGCCCTTGCTCTTTTTTGCCGTTTTACGGTCGTACGCTTTTTGCCATTTTGACAGGAAAGCAGCAACGGCTTTTTCCTTTGCTTCCTCCAGCTTGCGCTCAACTTCAGCCAGCTTTACAGATTCCTTTAATGCCTTTTCTGCTTCATGCGCCTTGGCCTTGCTTGCCATCAATGCAACTCTTGCCTTTTTCGCTGCATTTTTAGCCGTAACAGCAGCACGCTTGGCAGCAGCCGTTTTTTTGCGTGAAGCCGCACGTACTGCCTTTTCAATGTTACCGGTGGCAACTTCCAGTGCCTCTTCAGCAGCAACAACCTTTGCCCCCAGTTTTTCTGCTTTGTCTAAAGCAGCACTAACCACTTTTAAAGTTCTTTCATGGGCTTTGCTCAGCGGCTTTGAAGCAACGACTCGTTTCGGACTGCGCTTTACAGTACGGCGTTTCGCTTTTACCTTTGTTTTTTTCTTTTTGACCATGTTTTTCTCCTCAGAGGGAATCAATTAACTATCAAATAGAGTGACAAACAATTGCTGTGCAAAAATTATACACATGACCAAGTGTATCTTTTTTTTATTGAATAACAAGTAAAATATGGGTTAAGAGCCAAATCAGCAATGTCATTAAGTTAAACCAAAACTCCGGCTTGTTACAGGTTGGGTCTGAATAATGAAAACCCAACGCAGAGGCGCGAAGACGCAGAGAGCGCAAAGCGTTATGAGAATAACGGGAAAATAGAGATAAAAATCCTAAACGCTGTAAATTTCTACGTTCTTTTCGCCTTTGCGTTGGATTTTATGATGCTGTGATTCGTGATCAAAGAACAGTCTGTTCCACCCAATATAAATCAATGATTTTATTCGATTGAATGTTTTTAGCGCTAGGGTTGCTCGAACAATAACTGTCTCATTGGTGAGCGGGTTCGGTTTTTTGGGGCATGCACAAGACTTTGGTGGAACCGCTACGCTTGTTCCACCCTACCTGCGTAGATTATTGACGTTGGCGTATTCATAATCCGGGTCAGAATCAGCGGAGTGGTTTGTTTGTCCCCCCTCCTCAAACTTCATATTAAAACGCTCAAATTCGCTAACAACAGATATTTCAGAAGTGCTTATTTATGCATGAGCATTTGTGAATACTCATCAAGTTTGTCCAGCAGTACCAATTGTGCAGCATTCAATTTTCCATTGGCCCGTAATTCCGTAATACATGCATTGTACTCATCAAAACCAATACCGGCCCCAGGACTGGACCCCGTCAATCGCGCCATACGAAATTCTTCCCAACGGCTCTTTTCAACATCATTCATCATATCCGGGTAATTTCTGGCACGATAACGAAATAACATTTCCGCAAGACGTGCATCTTTAAAAGGAAGATCCAGATTCGCCAGATTCTCAGGTGCTGTATTGAGAATTTTTTCCATACACACCCGATCGTCATTGGAAAAAAATCCGCCGCTGTAAAGCATAAAATCGGGATCTGTGAGGGCTTCAAATACCGGACTGCGATAAATTTCCTGCAACTTTTTAATAAATACAGGCTGTGTCGATAATTGATCAAGATATTGTTGTGCCCGCTGCGGGTCCAGTTGCCAACGTGTCGCAGCATCTACCGTGAGTGTCTTTGCAGGAACCACCACCGGGCTTCTGTTAATGTGAATGGTTTTAACCGGTAATCGGATATCACCGTCAGGAAGCTCATCCTGGCGGGTAAACAGGCGGTCTTTCAATTCACCGTTACTCAGCGAAAAAAACTGGGCAGGATCAACGCGCAAGTCATAAACGATAATTTCATTTTTATTCGTCGGATGTTGTGCCAATGGTGCCACAAGGCTGATGCAGCCGTGTTCAGCCAGATACATGGATGAGACATGCAGCACGGGTGTGGGTTGGAACACATTTAGCTGTTGTGCTATTGCCTGTTTGGAGCGATGTGTAAAAACATAATGATATAATCTGGGTTGTTTTTCGCGAATCAGGCGCGCCAGGGCAATGGTTGCCAATACGTCCGATACGGCATCATGTGCAGCATCATGCGAAATGCCATTGGCTGCCGTCAGCTGTTCCAGCCTAAAGCTGGTTTTTCCATTGTCATGTGTTGGCCAAACTATGCCTTCCGGTCGCAAAGCATGGGTGAGTCGCGCCACATCGATAATATCCCAGCGTGAATTTCCATTTTGCCATTCCCGAGCATAGGCGTCATAAAAATTACGGTACAGGGTAAAACGTGTTACTTCATCGTCAAAACGCAGATTATTGTAACCCACCACACAGGTATTGGGCCGGGAAAATTCATCATGAATCTGCCGGATAAACTCTGCTTCAGGCACACCCTCTGCCAGCGCCTGCTGTGGGGTGATACCCGTGACCAGACAGGCTTTTGGATGAGGCAGGAAGTCATTGGCCGGTTTGCAAAAAATATTTAAAGGCTCACTGATAACATTCAGCTCAAGGTCGGTGCGGATGCCTGCAAACTGCACGGGACGATCACGACGCGGATCAACACCAAAGGTTTCATAATCGTGCCAATAGAGGCTGGGGGGATTATCGTTCTGTTGTCGGCTTGAGCGAGTTATTGCCATCGTATGATTTTTCACACCTGTTCGGGAAACATGTGGAAAATATATCGGAAATTGTTTTTACAGGCAATTTTCTGCACGGCTCAAATATGCGGCATCTTATTGAGGTAGAGGGTAATATCTCGGACAAAAGCGGCTACAGAAAATATAAAGAAAAACACTAAAACTTTTAGTTTTCTACGTTTTTACGACCTCTGTATTATTGCGTGCCTACCTATTCCCAAGGGGAAGATTCTGGAATGCACAAAAAACCCGCCTTTTTATTTTCTATTCATTAAACTCGCCAATCAATTTCGTTCGAGTTGCTTCAAGAATACTTGTGACTTTTTCCATAACATTATCATCAATTTTAGAATTCAGAAAATCAAGCGCTTTTTCATATTTCAAATATCGATAATCCTTTTGCATATCTGGCTTTATTGGATATAGCCTCTTAATTTCCTTTAAAGGAATGTCTTGAAATACTACAATTTTGATATCATAGACAGCAGGTCTAGGCTCACCATGTGACAGCCATTGCCACCACTCCATTCCAATTACTTCACCAGCAATGACTTGCGGCCCAAAATCTGAGTAATTGAGAACAACAGTATTTTGTTTAACTTGGTTCGCACATGCTGCCAACAAAACAAAGGAAAATGCAATCAGCAAACGGAGCATACTATTTCCTTCCATGCTTTATTTTTTCCAGAGACAGCAACTTCCATCACCTTTAAACCCGGACATTTCGTGGGTTCACGTAATATCCAGGCTAACAATAGCTGTCACCAACAATGCTGTTACATTGTCGGCACCGCCATTGTCCAGTGACTTCTGAATCATCAAGTCCACTTTCTGGCTTTCATTCAGATCCAGCCGGAGGATTTCCATCATCTCCACAATCGATACCTCACCGGATAACCCGTCACTGCATAACAATAATTGTTGGCCATGTTGCAGACGACCCTGCACACGCCCCACTTCCATTTTGTACAAGTCAGACATGCCAATGGCCTGAGTAATGTAATTGCGTTGCGGGTGTACCAAGGCTTCTTCGGGTGTAATACGACCTTCATCCACCATGTGCTGCACGAGAGAGTGATCTTTGGTGATTTGCGTGAGTTGCGTACCATCCCATACATAGGCACGACTGTCCCCTACCCACACCACATCAAAACACCCATCATCCAGCTTTAACGCCACAGCGGTAGAACCCATGCCGGGTTTACCTTCACCATTATCTACCGCCTTGCGCACAGCATAATGCGCCTGCACCAGTGCTTCGGCCATGGGTTTACCGTTACGAATTTCACGACTGACACAATCCACCACAATACGACTGGCAATCTCGCCACCTTCGTGACCGCCCATACCATCGGCCAGTACACAAAAGTTGGCATCAGCATCCACTTCATAACAATCTTCATTATGCGTGCGCACATTACCCACATGGGTAACATGTCCACAGGTACTAAATGCCATAAATTAATTTCTCGTTGTTGCCAGGAGCCTGTCGGGCTTAGGGAATCGTAGCGAGGGAAAATCATTTTGAGTCCATTTTTTGATCGTTTGAGGCGAATATTGGACATATTCAGCGAAAAGGATCGAAAAAATGGGCCAAAATGAATTTCCCGCAGTAGATTCATCCTAAGTCCGACAGGCTCCTCTCTTAGATAACCAAAAAAACGCTTATTGGTTAAACAATTGATAACCCTGACTGTCGATAAATACATCGACTAAAATCGGATCGACTTTACCAGTACTGGCTTCATGATGCAGGATATCCAGCGCCTGATCCACACCCAAACTGCATTTATAGGGCCGGTCACCTGCGGTAAGCGCATCAAAAATATCTGCCACAGCCATAATGCGCGATTGCACGGGAATTTCATCCCCCACCAAACCCTGCGGATAACCCGTGCCATCCAGTTTTTCGTGATGGGCATGGGCAATATCGGCAACAGCAGATAATGACGCTGTCCACGGTATATGACTCAAAAAAGCAAACGTGTGACTCACATGCGACTGAATTTCCAGACGCTCCTCCGGTGTTAAGCTGCCGCGTGCCAGGGTCAGGGCATCCAGCTCCGGCGCAGTCAGCAATTGTACATGCTCACCATCGTTACCGGGAAAAATAAAATCGGCCACTGCACGTAAATCATCTGTCACTTCATCATCCAGTACCGAGGGTTCATTCGCGTGCTTAATCATTGCCATAAACCGCTGTAATTGAGCCGCTTCACGGGACAGGTATTTATCCATGGCCCCACGACGCAATTTGAACTCTTCCGGAGATAACTCTCCATGCTGGTCGATCAACTCGCGATATGCCTGTCGCTCCAGACTGGCATATGCATAGCGAAATCGCTCTTCCAGCACATCCATTTCGGAATGATACAGTTTTCGCGCTTTGATCAGCACATGCTCACGCACACCCACCTTGCCAAAATCATGCAGCAACGCGGCATAACGCAGCTCCCGCATCTGGTCTCGACTAAAATTAATATCCCGTAACATTTTCTGCCCGGACTGATCCACCACGGTTGCCAGATGCCGGGAATATTCAGCGACGCGAAATGAATGGCCGGCGGTAGTAGGGTCGCGTGCCTCAATGGCATGCACCGACGCGGTGACAAAGCTTTCAAATAAATGGCCAATATCTTCGTAGAGCACAAAATTTTTCAGTGCAATGGCCACCTGCGCACCAATGCCCGTGAGAATCTGTAAATCCTCTTCACAAAAAGAATGTGTTTCTCTATGAGTATCAATCTGAATCAGGCCCATGACCTCGTTGTCCACCAGCAACGGCGCACACATCATGCTGCGAATACCCAAACGCCGGATAGACTGGTGATCGTCAAACCGGTGATCATCTGCCGCGTCGTTCGACAGAATGCTGCGCTGCTGACTCACCACTTCATCAACAATAGCTTCTGAGAGAGCCAGCACTTCTCCTTCCCCGGACGGTTCACGCGTGGAAGCCGCAGAGGGTTTGAATTCCCCGGATTCTTTATCACGCAATACCACAAAGGCACGCTCAGCAGTGGGGAAAATGACAAAAATAAAATCCATGATTTTAGCGAACAACGACTCTCTGTCATGCTCCCCGCCAAGGCCGATGCTGACCTGTGCCATGGCCCGCAAACGACGCAGATCATCACTCTCTGATGCTTTTTCATCATCCGTTATTGCCTCCCGCAAGGCGTCCACCACTGCCGGAGCATCCAGTACCACACTGATTTCCGGCTCCGGCAGGTCAACCGGGCAAAACAACATGGAGATATCGGCCTGTGATGCACTCGCGTCCGGGTTAGCAGTGAGCGATAAATCAAATATTTCTTCATTCAAACCAATTTCGGATGCCCAGGGTGCAGCAGCATTGCTATCGCCGGATGTTTCTGCCGAGTTCAGCGTCGGTCGAAAGCGCATATGCACCCTTCCCACCTGCACATTACTGCCCTCGCGCAAAACACAAGGTGCGCCCGGCTGCAAACGAAAAGTGTTGAGAAAGGTACCATTAGTAGAATGACAATCTTCCAGATAATACCGGCCACGCTGGATGTAAATACGCGCATGTCTGCGGCTTACCCGGGTATCAGCCAAATCAATACCCCCTTCCTTCATCGGCAGATCCTCGTCATCACGCCCGATAATGGTCTCTGCCCCTAACGGAAAACGGGTACCTACTAAAGCCCCGTTAAGGATTTCCAGATAGGCTGCTGCCGGTTGTTGGGATTGCTCGTCGCTCATATTGACTCGTATTTGGGTGATATATTGTCAGAAGGTAACCAGCCTGTCTCATAGACGCAATAGTTGCTATATGTTTCGTGTATTCTGGTCGTTATATTGACCAAGGGTGAAAAACAGAAACAAACGGGTGTTTTTACACAAACGCTCCGGAATAACTGGCGTATAATAGGTCGGCAGATTTAAGTATGTAAATGTAGACCTGTGTTAACACAAAGGACAGGCTGTGGATAACGATACTCTTAACAATACTCTGAAAGTACCCAAAAAACTCCGTCCCGTCACTCTCTGGGTACACCCGGAAGGTCGCGTTGTCGGTTCCATTTATCTGCGCACACAAAGTCCGCACCATGCAGGCAGCGAACAACCGCTGGAAGTATTGAACGCCTGCGAGAGTTTTCTGGTATTTAATCGTGACGAACCTGCTGAACTGCGATTCTATAACATAAAATCAGTGATTCGTATCGAATACGAAACCACGGAAGAGGATGAGGCTGTCGGCAACGACAACACGAATTCCCCCATGCACTGTCACTTGCAGTTAATGGATGGCTCGTACATCGACGGCAGCATTCGTGAATCCCTGCCACCCAGTCATGCCCGTCTGCTGGATTACCTAAATCGCAATGACGAAGCTTTCATCAAAATACACATGGAAGACGGACTGATTTATCTCATTAACAAATCGTACATCAATCACGTTCAGGTCAATGACATCGGTACCACCCACACTGAAACCCAGGAAGCGGGCTAGTGCTCCGCCCAGGTTATATGGACGGGCTCAGCGTTGCAAAATGTGACAAGCGCGCCCGAAGGATTGGCCTGTCAGCATCCAGAACTGCGTTCCATTTCTCACCTAAAGCATCTATTGTTGATAGTGTCCTGAATACTGACAGGTCAACTAAGGAATGGAAATTAAATAACTCATACAATTGGCACCTCTGCTTCAGCCCGTCTTCGCCCGTTCTTCAATCACAAAAGCTCGGAATAGAACGACTATTCCTGCACTTTTGTTCAATCAGAACGAACGAATACGAACTAAATCAGAGCGC
>WFQM01000277.1 GCA_015487095.1 Gammaproteobacteria bacterium
TCTTGAATCAAATCTTCCAGTCGCACATTATATTGCTGCTGCTTTCCATCAACTACACGAGCAATACTGGCCTTGTTGCCAGCCGCAAGTTCAGTTAATCCACCCACGGTAATCATCACATCCAAAAGTGTCAGATGCTCCTTATAAGGTAATGATTGAGCTTTTGCAGCTTCGCCTATTACCCTGATTTGTTCACTATAGCGTCCGGTAAAGCCCGTTACGATAACGGTCACTACCGGATTTTTTATGTAACGTGCGAGTTCTTTTTCCATATTCCTGGCCAATTGACTCGCTGTTTTGCCACTGGCAACAACATCCTCAACCAGAGGGGTTGTTATCCGACCATCAGGACGCACAGGCACCGAGGAAGATAATTCACCATTTCCCCATACAAAGATATTCACGTTATCGCCCGGACCAATAATGTACATTGGTGCCGCACCGTCATATGTTGCAGAATCAAGCGTCAATTGTTTATTCGAAGTACATCCGGTACTCAAAACGATAAAAATCACCGAACAAAATACGAATAACCCATTCGCGTACGTTTTTTTCATAAATATCTCACTGAAATAAGAAGCACATTAATACACTGGGGGGGCCAAGATACTATATGCCCACAGCCCCACTATATTGATGCAGACTCAACCCTGGCGCACCGGGCTATTCTACTAGAAATCCCATAGAAATTGCGAAATAGATGCCACCTGTTATCTACATTCTACCGAAGTTTTCCTGGGTATAATTACCACTGACAGGGAGAAGAACAGGTTTTTGTTTTGGAAAAGCGGAATCCACAAGCACATTGCCCACCACATATACCCATGGCGTTTGAGATTCAGGTGTCAATGTGCGTCATATTCATTTTATGGCAAGGCGAAATGACGAGTAATAGTCGTTCTATTGCGAGGACAACAACACCGCCATGGAATAAAGAGGGCGTGCAGTGACATCTAAATCTCAATCACCATGGGTATAGTCGAAGCATTGGTCCTATTTACCGGGAATGACCAAGAATATAGGCCAAAACGGGGTTTTCGCAGTCGATTCATCCTAAGCCCGACAGGCTCCTAGCGCACCTTTGCTAGCAACGCCTTGGCTTCTGCCGCTTGAGGAAAATCGCCATGTTTTTCCAGTAATATCTCAAGCTCCTCTCGCGCCTTTTGCGCTTGCCCATTGCGTTCCAAAGCCACCGCATAATGAAACTGGATTTCCGCAACATCCGGGGCTCCTTCATAGGCTTTTTGTAAATACTCCAGCCCCTGTTTCGATTTTCCATCCTGGAGCAACAACCAACCATAAGTATCGTTGACTGCCGGGTTAACTGGTGCCAGTTTCTGCGCTTTTTGCCCGTAGCTCACTGCATTTTTATCGCCCACTTCATAAAGCAACCAGGCGAGATTATTGAGTGTGGCCACATGCCTTGGGTGTGATTCCAGTATTTTTTCATACTGGGATATGGCTTGCTGTTTTTTAGCCACTTCTGAGTAAGCCTGCGCCAAAACCAGACGCACCCCGACATCATGTGGATTTTGTGCCAGCCACTCCAGCAACAGAGCTTTATCCGCTTTCTTTGCCCGATATTTTTTTTCCGCCTGGAAGTGTTTGACAGCCAACACTCCGCTGGGAGCCTTGGCAAACCCCGAGGCATAGATTTTTGCTGCCGCTGAAAAATTCTTGTTATACATCTGGAGATCACCTTCCAGCTGATAGCCGACAGCCAAGCTTGGTTGCTGCTTCTGAAGTTTTCTGGCAATACGCATTGCCTTGTCCAGATCACCATTCTGAACCGCTAATTGAGCTAACGCCTGCTGCGCAGGAATAAACATGTCATCCAGCCTCACAGCCTTATTGAGATGTCGTCCTGCCAGCGTGAAATCGTCAGCGGCAAGGTAGGCCTTACCAAGAAGTGTGTGTGCCGCCGCAACATCAGGGTAATATTCTATAAGGTTATTAAAGGTCTCAAGTGCATTGTTTTTCTGTCCGGCGGCCAATTGCGCCAAACCATAGGCTCTGAGCGCCGCAAAATTTTCAGGGTGCTGCTTCTTCATATCCCGGGCAATATCAACGGCTTTGGTAAAATCACCACGTCCCATCCAGTAACGGACAAGCAGTGTCCCCACCTGTAAATCACCCACATTTTGTTCCCGAACCTGGTTTAACCATTTATCTGCTTCAGCTCGATTGCCTTCCTGTACTGCAATGTCCACCAACGCAAATATCGCTTTGACATGCCCTTTATGCTGTTTCACGATTTGTTCAAACCTGGCCTTGGCGCTCTTTACATTTCCCTCTGCCTGGTCCAGTTTCGCCAGATTCATTACCGCCGGTACAAAATCGGGCTGAATTTTCAGTGCGGCCTCAAAGCTCTCCCGTGCCGCAGGTAAATCCTCAAGCCCCGCGTACGCAGCACCTGCAAGATTTTCCGGAACCGCGCTATCCGGAAGCTTCAGCCCTAGCTGTTTGGCTTTATCGAGTGCCTTGCTAAATTCCTTGCTGCGTAAATGCGTGAGTATCAATAAAACATCTGCCTGAAACACATCCTGCCCAAGCTGTACCGCAGTCTCCAGCGCATCGACTGCCTCTGTAGTTTTACCGGATGCTAAACGCCCCAACGCTAATTGTGTCTGAATCAAGGCGTTTTCTGGTGACTGAGCCACTGCCCGCTCAAGATATTCCGTCCCTCTGGCAGTATCCTTGTTTTGCATATAGGCACCACCCAATAAGGCAAGCAATTGAGAGTCCCCTTCATTGGCGGGAAGTATTTTTTCAAGTATCGGTATAGCCGACTCTGGACGCCCCAACTTCAACCAGGTACTCGCAAGCAGTTTTCGCACAGCAATATCATTGGGGAAAACGTTAAGGACTTTTTCCAGAGAGACCCTGGCCTGTTCGAATCGTCCATCCGTAAAATAAATACTGCCCAGCATTTGATGGCTGGGCAAATGTCCTGGTGCAACTTTGAGCACCTTCTGCAAAGCCTGTTCAGCGGCTTCTGCCTGTCCCTGCTTGTACAAAACCACCCCTCGCACATAGTGCGCAAGTGGGTTCTGTGGCGAGCGCTGCTGTATTTTTTCGGCACTCTGTAGAGCCGCTTGAAAATCCTCCATTGCAACACTGACACCAGCCTGACCAAGCAAAGCCGCTATATTAGTCGGTTCCAGTGTCAGCACCTTGTCGTAATTCTTCCTGGCGAGAATAAAATTATCCTTTAAGCGCGCAATTTCTCCCGCAATCAACCATGCTTCAAGGTTATCTGATTGCTGCGTGAGAACCTGATCAACGAGTTGCTGAGACAAAACCAGGTCTCCCTGCATAACTGCGACACGCGCTTTGACCAACAGCACCGTCAATAACCCGGGAGCTTCTTCAAGCGCACGATTCAGCAAATGAGTTGCATCATCCAGATCACCAAGCGCCACATGGGCATGTGCCTTTAATACAAATACTTCTGCACGAAGTGAATTTGAAAAGCCCGGCTCAGGCTTCAGTTCTTCCAATAAACTTTCAGACTTCCCCTGTAACAAATAGGCTTTGCCCAATGGAACCACAAGCTGATCTGATGATAAGCCGAGGCTTTGAGCCGCCTTAAGCTCTTTTTCTGCCCCAGCGCCATTGCCCAGCCTGATATAGGTTTTACCTAACAGATAACGTGCTTGGCTATTTTTGGGATCTTGTTGGAGCGCATTTTTGAGATTAATAACAGCAGTCTGAATTTCATTTTTCTCAAGGCTATTCTGGGCCTGTTGCAAATACTCGTCACTACTGACCTTGGAACATGCGCCAATAAAACCAAGCACCAATACCATAACTGATATCAGTCCCAGTATCTTTGCATCGCAACTCTTAAAAGAAAGTTTTATTTTCATAAACCGGATCGCCTATAGG
>WFQM01000278.1 GCA_015487095.1 Gammaproteobacteria bacterium
CGTAAACGACTTTGTCTTTTATTCATTTTGTAATGCGCCCCTACTTCTTCTTGGCTTCTTTACGGACAACATGCTCATCCGTATAACGAACACCTTTACCTTTGTACGGCTCGGGTGGGCGATAAGCGCGAATATTTGCAGCCACTTGCCCGACCTTTTGCTTATCAATACCCGTCACTACAATTTCTGTCTGGCTGGGCGTTTCAATACTGATGCCTTCAGGCACTTGGTATTCAACCGGGTGTGAAAAACCCAGTGATAAGTTCAGCTGTTTACCCTGTGCTTGCGCACGATAGCCCACACCGACTAGCGTCAGCTTTTTCTCGAAGCCCTGCGACACGCCCGTCACCATGTTATTTAACAAGGCACGGGTGGTACCCGCCAATGCATTCGAGCTTTGCTCAGTATTGCGAGCAGCAAAAGTCAATGATGACTCTTCTTGACTGACCTCAACCAATTTATGAATTTCGTGATTCAACTCACCCTTGGCACCCTTCACTTTGACCAACTGGCCATTCAAGGTAACTTCAACGCCTGAAGGAATTTGTACCGGATTATTTGCAACGCGTGACATTGTTCTCCTCCTTATGCAACGTAGCAGATGACTTCGCCACCGTGGCCTGCTTTACGCGCAGCACGATCTGTCATCAAGCCTTTAGAGGTGGATACAACGGCCACACCCAGCCCGTTCATCACAGAAGGCAACTCATCTTTGCCTTTATAAACACGTAACCCAGGACGACTCACGCGCTTAATCATATCAATAACCGGCTTACCCTCATAATACTTAAGGGCAACTTCCAATACCGGCTTGCCATCGATATCCTGTGTGTTAACACCTGTGATATAACCTTCTTTCACCAACAAATTCGCAATTGCGATTTTCTTTGTGGAAGATGGCATCGTCACAGTCAGCTTACCCGCCGACAATGCATTACGAATGCGTGTCAGCATGTCAGCAATCGGATCAGTCATGCTCATGCCATAAACTCCTGAAATACCCGTTTTGCAAAATCGCCTACGGGATAAAAATTTACTGGGTACTACTATTTTTACTCAAAATGTTACCAGCTGGCCTTAGTCAGACCGGGGATGTCCCCACGCATGGCAGCTTCGCGCAACTTGGTGCGAGACAAACCAAACTTGCGGTAATAACCGTGTGGCCGACCTGTCTCACGACAGCGATTGCGCTGACGACAGGGGCTAGCATTACGCGGCAGGGACTGAAATTTGCGCTGTGCCTCTTCTTTGTCTTCGGCGCTCAAATTCTGATCTTTCAATTGAGCCTTCAGTTCGGCGCGCTTCGTCGCATATTTTGCGACAGTACGGGCGCGTTTCAATTCGCGATTAATGATCGATTGTTTTGCCATGCCAGTCTCTCTACTTTACTTTTTAAGCGGAAGATTAAAAGCGGTTAACAACGCACGCGCTTCGTCATCAGTCTTTGCGCTGGTGGTAAACGTAATATCCATACCCCGGATCGCGTCGATTTTATCGTAGTCAATTTCCGGGAAAATGATCTGTTCCTGGATACCCATGCTGTAATTGCCGCGCCCATCAAAGGCGTTGGGCTTCAAACCACGGAAGTCACGAATACGTGGAATGGCGATACTTACCAGGCGATCCATAAAGTCATACATACGCTCACGGCGCAGAGTCACTTTACAACCGATGGGCCAACCCTCACGCACCTTAAAACCGGCAACTGACAAGCGCGCATGATTAACCACTGGCTTTTGCCCGGCAATCCTGGTCATGTCATCAACGGCATGCTGAATAATTTTTTTGTCGCCAATCGCCTCGCCGAGCCCCATATTCAGGGTGATTTTTTCCAGCTTCGGCACTTCCATCACGCTTTCGAAACCAAACTGGCTCTTGAGCTGATCGACCACAGTGTCTTTATAATATTCTCGTAAACGGGACATGACTTTCTTCCGCCCTTCCTAATTAACTTGTTCTAAAAAAACCAAAAGGTTAAATGTCAACAACTTCGTTGTCAGACTTAAAAAACCGCACTTTGTTGCCATCTTTCAACTTTTTGATGCCAACACGGTCACCCTTACCTGTTGCCGGGTTAAATAAAGCAACATTGGAAATATGCAAAGACATCTCTTTCTCGATAATGCCGCCAGTCTCTCCCGCATTGGGATTTGCTTTAACATGTTTTTTTGCCATGTTGCAGCTTTCAACCAGAACACGATCATCTGCCACTATCTTCAGAACAGCGCCACGCTTACCTTTGTCTTTACCAGTAGTGATGATCACTTCATCACCTTTTTTGATCTTACGCATCGTAATTCTCTTTCTTGCTACCACTATGAATGCTGACAGAATTTTTACAAAACCCTCTGCAAAACTCCTGTCCTGTTACAAGAGGTCCTGTTACAAGACTTCCGGAGCCAACGAGATGATCTTCATGAAACGCTCACTACGCAATTCACGGGTCACCGGGCCAAAAATACGTGTGCCAATAGGTTGCAAATTGGCATTCAACAACACCGCCGCATTACCATCAAAGCGAATCAGTGACCCATCAGGGCGTCGCACACCTTTGGCTGTACGCACAACAACGGCGTTATACACTTCGCCTTTTTTAACCTTCCCGCGAGGAATGGCCTCTTTGATGCTCACTTTGATGATGTCACCAATACCGGCATAACGGCGCTTGGAACCACCCAGCACTTTGATACACATCAGGCGACGCGCACCGCTGTTGTCAGCCACATCTAATACCGTCTGCATCTGAATCATCGAAATATCTCCACCAAACTGCGCACAAAACCACCGGAACCCGCTGGATAAAGGGCGCGCATCATATCACTAAAATGCGCGGAGCCCAAATATTTATCATTTTGGGCTCCGCGTGAAACTGCGTGTCATTGCCTGCAAAAACTAGCTGACCGATCAGGCGATGTAGAAAACGGGAATTGAACGTTAATTCGCCCGTTTAACGATTTCTACTAACTTCCAGGATTTGGTCTTGGAAATAGGCCGACACTCACTGATTGTGACTTCGTCGCCTTCGTTACAGGCATTTTCTTCATCATGCACATGCAACTTGGTAGAACGACGAATGTATTTGCCGTAAAGCGGGTGTTTAACGCGACGTTCCACCAGCACCGTGATAGTGCGATCCATTTTATTGCTGATCACACGGCCTGATTCTGTCCGGATAGTTTTGCTTTCACTCATTCTGCGTCACCCGCACTCTTTTTTTCATTCATGATTGTCAACACCCGCGCCACATCCCGGCGTACGCCTTTCATGCGTGCCGAGTTATTCAACTGCCCAGTGCCTTTTTGCATGCGCAGATTAAATTGCTCGCGCAACAATCCGTTCAATTCTTCTGTCAGCTGGGTTTCGTTTTTAGTTCTTAATTCTTTTGCGTCCATCACATCACCGTCCGAGTTACAAATGACGTTGCTACAGGAAGTTTGGCGGCAGCCAACTGGAACGCTTCGCGCGCCAATTCTTCGCTCACTCCTTCCATTTCAAATAACATCCGTCCAGGCTGGATTTGGGCAACCCAATACTCTACCCCACCCTTACCTTTACCCATACGAACCTCAAGAGGCTTTTTGGTAATTGGCTTGTCAGGAAATACACGAATCCAGATCTTGCCGCCACGTTTGATATGGCGTGTCATTGCACGACGACTGGCTTCAATTTGACGAGCCGTAATCCGGCCTCGGCCCGTGGCCTTCAGGCCAAACTCACCAAAACTGACATCGCTACCACGGAAAGCAAGTCCGCGGTTACGACCTTTCATCTGTTTGCGAAATTTAGTTCGCTTCGGCTGTAACATCTCTCTTACTCCCTAAAAACTAGCTGGCAGCTTTTTCAGCAGCAACCGGCGTCTGACCAGCATCAAAAACCTCACCCTTAAACACCCAGACTTTTACGCCAATAATGCCGTAAGTGGTGCTGGCCTCAATAGTGCCATAATCAATATCAGCTCGCAGTGTGTGCAATGGTACGCGGCCTTCGTGGTACCACTCGGCGCGCGCAATATCCGCTCCGTTCAAACGACCCGCAACCCGGATTTTGATGCCTTGTGCGCCCAGGCGCATCGCATTTTGCACGGCGCGCTTCATGGCACGACGAAACATGATGCGGCGCTCCAACTGCTGCGCAACATTTTCGGCGACCAATGCTGCGTCCAGTTCCGGTTTGCGAATTTCTTCAATATTAATACTCACGGGAATGCCCATCATGCTGGTGACATCCTTGCGCAGGCGTTCAACATCTTCGCCCTTTTTACCGATAACAATACCTGGACGGGCAGTATGAATAGTAATACGCGCGTTATTCGCCGGGCGTTCGATCTGTACACGACTGACCGATGCACTTTTCAACTTTTTCTTGATGAAATCACGAACCTTCAGATCCATATTCAAGGTATCTGCAAAATTCTTGGAATCTGCGTACCACTTAGATGTCCAATCTTTGACAATGCCTAAGCGAATACCCGTTGGATGTACTTTTTGACCCATTACAGACCCCTTGATTAACTGTCGCTGAGCGTCACGGTAATGTGACTGTGACGCTTTAAAATTCGAACACCTCGGCCTTTGGCGCGTGCGCGCATGCGCTTATGCGTTGGCCCCTCGTCAACAAAGACGGTAGAGATTTTCAGCTCATCGATGTCAGCACCTTCATTGTGCTCAGCATTGGCGATGGCAGATTCCAGCACTTTCTTCACCAGATGCGCGGCTTTTTTGGGGCTGAAGGTCAAAACCTGCAACGCCTTTTCAACATCCAAACCACGAATCTGATCGGCGATCAGACGCCCTTTTTGCGCCGACAACGGTGCATTCGATAATTTTGCGCTTACTTCCATATCAATACCCCTTAGCGGCTTTTCTTATCCGCCGCGTGACCTCTGTAGGTACGGGTCGGAGCAAATTCACCGAGTTTGTAACCCACCATATCTTCAGTGATGAACACTGGCATATGCTGACGGCCAT
The DNA here is from genome assembly GCA_015487095.1 of Gammaproteobacteria bacterium. Lineage (GTDB taxonomy): Bacteria > Pseudomonadota > Gammaproteobacteria > SZUA-152 > SZUA-152 > SZUA-152. The sequence goes on from WFQM01000278.1 coordinate 4,968, forward strand.
TATGCACGGCGATGGTCAAACCCAACATGTCGGGAAGAACCATTGAACGACGCGACCAAGTTTTGATCGGTTTTCTGCTGTTGGCTTCTGCTGCTACTTTCACCTTTTTAGCAAGGTGCAGATCAACAAAAGGTCCTTTGTGAATTGAACGTGGCACGATCCTGTCTCTCTTTCGGTATTATAAATAAATGTTAGAAACTATTTAGACTTACGACGGCGTAAAATCATGCCATCCGTACGTTTGTTACTGCGCGTCTTATAACCTTTCGTCGGTGTACCCCAGGGTGACACTGGATGACGACCACCGGAAGTACGACCTTCACCACCACCATGGGGATGATCAACCGGATTCATGGCAACACCACGTACGGTCGGACGCACACCACGCCAGCGCGAAGCACCTGCTTTGCCCAGCTTACGTAAGCTGTGCTCAGAGTTACCTACTTCACCAATAACCGCACGACACTCCGTGTGGATTTTACGCATTTCACCCGAACGCAAACGCAATGTCGCGTATTCACCTTCACGGGCCACTAGCTGTGCAGAAGCACCGGCGCTACGTATCATCTGTGCGCCCTTGCCGGGTTTCATTTCGATGCAATGAACCGTGGCACCCACTGGGATATTACGCAACATCAAGCAATTGCCCGGTTTGATCGGTGCATCATTACCTGAAATGATTTCTGTACCCGCCTGCACACCTTTTGGGGCGATAATATAACGGCGTTCACCATCTGCAAATAACAGCAAAGCAATGTGTGCGCTGCGATTCGGATCATATTCCAAACGCTCAACCTTAGCTGGAATGCCATCTTTATCATTGCGTTTGAAATCGATAACGCGGTAATGCTGTTTGTGACCACCCCCACGATGACGTGTGGTAATGCGCCCCTGATTATTGCGCCCGCCTGTGCGGGATTTACGCTCCAGCAGTGCCGCATGTGGTTCACCTTTGTGCAGATCCGGTGTACTGATCTGAACCACAAAACGGCGACCCGGTGATGTCGGTTTCGCTTTTAAAATTGCCATGCTTTATTCGCTCCAAAAGGACTCCAAAAGGACTCCGAATGCCTATCTTAACTTATTCGCCGCCCGCAAAGTCGATGGTCTGACCTGTTTTTACACGCACGTAAGCTTTTCTCCAGTTTTTGCGGTGCCCCACACGAGAACCTGTACGTTTGGTTTTACCTTTCACGTTAACCACGCGAACCGCATCCACTTCCACTTCAAATAACTTTTCTACTGCCTGCTTCACTTCAGGCTTGGTTGCATTGCTGGCAACCTGAAAAACGTATTGATTGCTGGACTCACCCACAATCGCAGCTTTTTCAGTGATATGCGGACCAAGCAAAATATTCATGATGCGTTGTTCATTCATGCCAGCATCTCCTCAATTTTCTGTACCGCGCCCACTGTCATAATGACATTCACACTGCCTACCAGGCTGACGGGATTGATTTCGCTCGCGGTCAACACATCAACCTTGTGCAGGTTGCGTGCAGAAAGGGACAAATTGTCATCAGCAGCATCAGTCACAATCACACCGCTCTCAAAGTTAATGGCGGCCAGTTTTTCCACCAGGTCTTTGGTTTTGGGCGCATCAAGACTGAACGTGTCAACGATAGTCAAACGTTCCTGTCGTATCAGCTCAGACAAAATAGAGCGCATCGCACTGCGATACATCTTCTTGTTCACTTTCTGCGAATGATCCTGCGGTGTCAATGCAAAAGTATGACCACCTGAGCGCCAGATTGGGCTACGAATGGTACCCGCACGCGCACGGCCTGTACCCTTTTGACGCCAGGGTTTAGCACCACCACCACGAACCGCAGAACGGCTCTTACTGGCACGGGTACCACTGCGGCCACCCGCCAAATAAGCAGTGACCACCTGATGAATCAGCGCCTCGTTGAAGTCGCGAGCAAACGTGCCATCAGAAAGCTCTACCGTTTTGGTAGACGCCTTGCCCGTTGCTGTCGTTAATTTTAATTCCATGGTTCAGCCTCTCACTTCGTCTTGATCGCAGGGCTTACTAATAAATCGCCACCCTTTGCACCGGGAACAGCGCCCTTGACGAGCAACAAATTACGTTCTGCATCCACTCGCACCACTTCCAAATTCTGGTTCGTAGTACGCGCATTACCCATATGACCCGCCATCTTTTTGCCCTTGAACACATGCCCGGGGTTTTGCCCCAGACCGATAGAGCCCGGCGCACGATGCGAGATCGAGTTACCGTGGGTGGCGTCCTGCATGGCAAAATTGTAACGTTTGATAACACCGGCAAAACCTTTACCAATACTGGTGCCAATCACATCAACTTTTTGACCTTCCGAAAAAATATCCACGTTAATTGTGGCTCCGGTCTCCAGCTCTTCGCCTTCGCCGTCACCCAAACGGAATTCCCACATGCCACGGCCTGCTTCCACACCCGACTTGGCAAAATGGCCAGCAGCTGCTTTATTCACCCGTGAAGGACGGCGGCTACCTGTAGTTACCTGTACCGCACGATAACCATCAGTCTCAAGCGTTTTCAATTGCGAGATACGGTTTGGTTCCACTTCGATTACGGTCACAGGAATCGAAACACCTTCTTCTGTGAAGATGCGTGTCATTCCCGCTTTGCGGCCGACAATTCCAATGGTCATCTTAATTTCCTCTACCTTGCGACGGCTGAATCAGCCGAGCACATTATTTATAGCTTTACGAAAAACGGTATATTTCCTGTTTTGACTAACGTCAGGAGCCCCGTTTAACCCAACTTGATCTGAACATCAACACCAGCAGCAAGATCAAGCTTCATCAATGCATCAACGGTTTTATCCGTGGGGTCCACAATATCGAGCAGGCGTTTGTGTGTACGCAACTCATACTGATCACGCGCATCTTTATTGACATGCGGTGAGGTCAGCACTGTCCAACGCTCTTTGCGCGTTGGCAATGGGATAGGGCCACGAATCTGAGCACCGGTGCGTTTGGCGGTCTCTACAATCTCCAATGCAGATTGATCAATCAGTCGATGATCAAAAGCCTTTAAGCGGATGCGAATTCTTTGTCCAGCTGCCATGTTTATAACCTTTAAAATTCAGATAAAAGATGAAAGATACAAGGGGAGCGTGTGTCGCTTTTATCTCTCCCCTCTCTTCTTTACCCTGCTTTATTCAATAATTTTTGCAACCACACCCGCACCCACGGTACGGCCACCTTCACGAATCGCGAAGCGTAAGCCTTCTTCCATGGCAATGGGGCCGATCAGTTTTACTTTCATGTTGACGTTGTCGCCAGGCATGACCATTTCGGTGCCTTCAGGCAATTCACAAGCACCCGTGA
>WFQM01000279.1 GCA_015487095.1 Gammaproteobacteria bacterium
AATGAAGTGACCGTGTTACTCCGTGTTCCGCCAGAGCTGAGTTTTCACTACACGACTGATGCTGAGCCAAATGCATCGATTTGTGGAAACGGAGTGTGTACAGATGGCGAGGAAGCCTCATGGGCATTGGCCACCTTGGCCGCCGGTGAAAGTCGCACCATCACTGTTAATGCATCAGTGCTAGCGGGCGTGCTGTCGGGCACTTTGGTCAATACGTCGATCCGGGTTACTGCGACTGATGAGAATGTTATCGACAACGTTAACCGTATTACTACCACTGCCGTCAGCAATTAGATGACAATATTGCGCAATTACTTTGTATTGCTATTGCCGTGAAAGCCACAGATTATTTATAGAAAGATAATTGGCTGAATAATACATCACAACAGGCTTCCCCGTTCTCTGATGAAACGGGGAGGCCATTTTGTGTGCTGCTCACAAACGAACTATTTCACGCGCTTGATAACAATACGTGCCGTCGGGTTACGCCAGTCATAATCAGCACTTACCAGATCACCAATGCCTTGTATTCCTGCATGAATGTGTACATAACCTTCACCATCGGCATCAGGTGAGCCGCCTTCTCCGCCGCAAGCAGGGCCGGGTATGTTGGCGCACAACTCATCGTTAGGCTCACTGCCGGCATCATAAGCAGGCGACATGATGACTTTTTGACGATGTCTTTTTTTCGGACCTTTTACGCCGTTAACAGCAATAAAGGCATCGTTGGTGGGGATCAGCATGGAGGCCACGGTAACGTGCCGGAAATGCTTTGCCATTTTGACCATGATGGTTGTGCTGGCACCGGGGGCCAATAGTTCGCCATTACTGGCAATGTCATAGGCCGCTCCAGAGTTCATCAGCCGGGTTGACAGAGGGCCAAAGTCACCTCCTTCAGCAAGAGCAGCCAGCCCGGTGCTAGCCGCTTCCCCCAGTTGGAAAACCTGTACGCCTCTTTTATGTGTGGCGACCATAACAGGGGTCAGTGTTGTGCCGCGAGTCAGGTTGGTAATGGTGACGGCGTACATGCCTGTTTTATCATCTGCTTGTACTGCAAAGGCTGACAAGCCAATGAATATCAGTCCAATGGACAGTAAAAAATGGGTGATGCGCTTCATGATGTTTACTCCTCTTGAGTCTGGTTATCTTTCTTTTTCTACAGCATCGACGGGTGTTCGGTTTGCCGACGGACGCAGCATGGAGGAGAAAATTCACATGTGTTTCACGCAAATATCACATTTCACTCACGCGATTGTTTGAAAATTGTACAGTTGCTCGAAAAAGAGTCTGTAACGGGCGGTAAAGAAACCTAGCGGAGCTGATACATGGGTAAGGCAAAGCTGAAGGTTGTACCTTGGTCAAGTTTACTGGCAGCCTGAATGGTGCCGCCATGCAAATCGATAATGCGCTTGGCAATGGACAAACCCAGTCCCGCATTGGTGTCGCTGGCGGTGCGGTTTTTTTCCAGGCGGTAAAACCGGTCGAAGATATGGTCAATTTCATCTTCAGGAATACCCTGTCCGGTATCGGCAACTTTGATCATGATATTGTCACATGCCGTAGTGAGTGACAGGGTGATGCGTCCTCCGGTGGGCGTATAACGGAGGGCATTCTCGATCAGATTATCCAGTACCCGCTGAATCAGACCAATATCACCATAGGCAAAGGGCAGGTCATTGACAAAGCTTGTCTGAATGCTGATGTTGCGCTTTTCTGCTTCCAGTTTGAATTTGTGCATGATGTCATGCGCCAGTTCTGCCAGTGAAAAAGGCTCAATGTTAAGTACAGTTTCACTGGAGTCCAACTTCGCCAGTTCGAACAATTCTTCAATCAATTGCCGAAGTCGCGTGCTTTGTGCTGTGGCAACTTGCAGATATTGTCGCCTTTCCTGTTTCGACAGGGTGTCATCTTTTAATAACAAGGTTTCGAGATAGCCGTGCAAAGAAGTTAAAGGCGTGCGTAAGTCATGCGACACATTGGCAACCATTTCCCGGCGCTTGGCATCATTTTGTGCCAGTTCTTTTAGTTGTTGGTCAATACGATCTGCCATCTGATTGAAGTTAATACCGAGCTGGTCGATTTCATCAGTGGATGTTGTTGAGACGGGGTAGCGTTCGTTTGCATGGTCTGTCGAGGCATGTTTTGTGGCAGTACCGTAAGTGGACATGATGCGTGTCAATGTGCGCAGGCGGCTTGTCAATAGTGCAAATGCAGTCAGTCCCGCAGCCAGCGCAAGCAATAAACTGGCTCCAAGGCCCGTTGTGGTGAAACGTAAAATATAACTGCCTTTTACCCTGTCGGTAATGCTGTCAAAGGCTTCACCTTCAAGAATGACATAAAGATAACCCGCAGGTTTATCGGCGGTGTCGCCAGGAATAACGGCTGCCGAAAAAACTTTTTGCCGTGAATGCTGATTATCGGTTGCACGCGGGTCATCCCCCGTCAGTGGGTATTCTTCTGTACCGGAAAGAAACTTTTTGATGGGTGCGAGTGAAACCTGTTGACGCTTGACATGGCCCTCGGGTGCGGAAAAGGCCAGAATCTCCCCACTGGCATTTAACAGGTACAGTTCGATACTGGGATTGATAACCATCAGCCAGTGAAAAAGTGATTTCAAGGCTTTTTGGTTAACCTGTTGTTCCGTGAGCAGGTTCTCCTCATCCACAATATGTTTTGCCAGGGCGGCATTGAGTTTTTGAGTTAATTCCTGCTGATACATTTCCGATGAATACAGCACCATGCTGTAAACCACATAGCCGATAAGCAATACCAGTGTAAACAGGACAGCGGCAATGCGACTGTAAAGCGTGCGAAACATAATGGTTTATACGTCTGAAAGTTTATCGGAGAATTTATAGCCTACACCCCATACGGTGAGAATATAGGCGGGGGCAGAAGAATCTTGTTCAATCTTGGAGCGCAGCCGGTTGATGTGTGAGTTGACGGTATGTTCATAACCATCATGACCATACCCCCAGACACTGTCGAGCAATTGACTGCGGGTAAAAACCTGGCCAGGGTGGGTAGCAAAATGCCAGAGCAGATCAAACTCGCGTGCGGTGAGATCGACCTCGTTACCCGATATGCTGACCCGTCGTTTGGCCTGCTCAAGAAAAAGAGCACCCGCCTGCAAATTGCCACTGGCACTGGCAGGTGTGGTGCGTGTATCGACACGGCGTAAAATGGCTTTGGCGCGGGCCACCAGTTCACGCACGCTGAAAGGCTTGGGCAGGTAATCATCGGCCCCCATTTCCAGTCCGACGATGCGGTCCAGCTCGGCCCCTTTAGCCGTTAACATCAGGATGGGCGTATCGTTATCAGTGCCGCGCAATCGGCGACAAATTTCCAGGCCGTCAATACCGGGCAGCATGAGGTCGAGAATAATCAGGTCAAAATGGTTTTTTTGTGCCAGAGAAAGGCCGGTATTGCCATCGCTGGCAATGTGTACCTCGGCACCCAGATCCTGTAAATGCATGGACACCAGATTAGCGATATCGTGATTGTCTTCGACGACGAGAAACTGTTTCATGGAGAGCCTGAGGAAAACCCTGTTTATTGCGACGAGTATAGTCTAGTCATGAATTGTCACAGAACCATCACGCCCGGGGAAATCAGCCCTCCGGGTTACGTTGTTCAGGGCGCAGTCGGGTGGTGAAGTATGCCTCGGCAGTATCAGGATCAACCGGTTTTTGCTGTGCATCCACCAGAGGATATTCATCATCATTCCAGCCGCGCAGGCCGGTTTTGAGTGAGCGTACCTTGCTAAAACCCATTTGCATCAGCGTATAAGTCGCCAGTGCGCTGCGTCGGCCGGAACGACAAATAAGTATAAGATCACGGTCTCGTCCAGCGGCAAGTTCCGGTACGGTTTCGTCATAATCATATTCGCAGGCTGATTCCAGAATGCCCCGCGCGACGTTGAGTGAACCGGGAATATGCGCGCATGAAAATTCATCAGGTTCGCTGACATCAATGAGTAACAAATCTGGGGTCTCAGCGATGTCATCGGCAAGATCCCAGGGGAAGACCTCTTCGATATGAGGCAGGCAATCATTCACCAGATCGTTGTAACGTTTCATCATAGTGGCCGCAAAATAAAGTGAATGAAAAACAGGCAATCTAAGCGGGAGCAGGTGCTCAGGAGGTAGGGCTGCGCCGCCGCCCCAGTCCCTGTTCAACGGCAATAACGGCTGCTTCCACCCGTGAACTGACTTCCAGTTTTCGCAGTATGGCCTTTACGTGTAATTTTACCGTGCCATCGGTAATGCCCAGCTCGCGGGCGATGACTTTGTTGCTTTGGCCAAAGGCAAGATGTTCAATGATTTCCCGTTCGCGCGGAGTCAGTGCAGACAGGGGTGTTTTCTTTTCCGGTAATGCCGATTTACCTTGCAAGGCACGGGCCAGGGTACCGGCAAGTTGCGGTGCGACAACGGTTTCCCCTTTCATGATATTGTGCAAGGCAGCCACCAGGTCTTCCGGGTCCATATCTTTCAACAGATAACCTTGGGCACCACTGCGCAAGGATTCGATTAAATCATGTTCCTCGGTACTGGTGGTGAGCATGCTGATGGGCACGGTAATGCCTGCGTCACGTAATTTTTTCAGCACTTCCAAGCCGTCCATATCCGGCATGCGCATGTCCAGCAGAATGACATCGGGTTTGGCATCATGAACCGTGTCCAGCCCCTCCTGGCCCGTGCTGGCGGCGGCGATCACGTCAATGCCACTGCGTTCCAGCAGGTTTTTTAACCCCAGGCGAAACAGTGTGTGATCATCAATGAGTAGGACTTTCATGTGTCAATGATTCTAGCGGAATTTCATGTAGCCCGTCACTTATTCATCACTGAAGACGACGATTTTTTTCACTACGTTGCATATCCTGTAATCGCAATTCAATACGAGTGCCTTCACCAGGGTCGCTTTCAATGCTGAGTTCAGCACCGATACGCTGTGCCCGCTCACGCATAATAGTGAGCCCGACATGTTCACCGGGCATGGCGTTATTAACATCAGACTCAATGCCCATGCCATCATCTTCAATCAGCAGGTGAAACCCGAGTAATTCATCGCCACTCATTAAAATGCGCACATAATTGGCATGGCTGTGTTTGCGAATATTCGCCAGTGCCTCCTGAATAATATGCAGAATATGCACTTCAAGTACCGGTGGCAATTTCAACTCAGGACACTCGTTCTGGAAAAATATCTGGCAGTGACTTTCATTCTTGAAACGTTCCACCAAGCCCTCGGTTGCCGGGATCAAGCCACGCTCGTCCATGCGAATGCGAAAGTGAGCAAGCAGTTCGCGCAGCTCAAAGTTGGCTTCGTCCAGTCCGACCTTGATTTGAGCTACTTCTTTTTGCGCATCCGTATTTGGGGTGTCTGAGTGAGCGCCCTCCATAGAAAGGGTTTTTTGTAACATGCTGACTCGGAAGCGCAGACTGGCCAGCGTCTGTGCCAGTGAATCATGCAGCTCATGGGCTAACATAGTGCGTTCCTGCATGATGGATAAACGGTGGGACTCCGCATCCCAGTATGATTTGGTAATGGCCATACTGAGATGCTGACCAATATTAGTGAGAATGTCTTTAATGTCCTCACGCTCAGTGAGCCCGAGCTTTTCCACAAATAAATTATAAATGCCCAGCGTGCGATTGTTGTAGCGCAGAGGAATAGCAATGTTTTCCAGTTTGTCGCCCGAAAATAACAGATCACCCGCAATACTCTGGCAGCGCTCAAAACGGTTTTGGCATAACAGCATGTTTTTGGAGAATTCCTGTGCGCACAAGCAATGTTCAACAGGTACAAGCCGAATTTTTTCGATAATGCTGTCATCCAGACCTACACTGCCGACCAAGCGCATTTGCCGGTCATCATTCATCAGCCGAACGGTACCGGCATGAGCGTAAACGATCTCGGTTAACGTGTTGAGAAAACCAATGAGCAAATCATCAATGTCCTTTGCCGAATTACTGCGGGCCGCAACATCATACAAAATTTCCAGTGAGCGGGTTTTCCGTTGCAGAATAAGGGTTTGTTTATTGACCTGTTCATCCATGTCGCGCGTCAGAGCGCGTAATGAATCCCCAAGTTTATTGATGTCATTTGTCAATGCTGAAAATTCACCCTGTTTGGGTTGTGGAACACGGGCGGAAAGATCGCCATTACGCATACGCTGTGCCCATTCGCGTAATTGCGCCAGTGGTAAGAGAAAATGTTTTTTCATGCATTGTGCGATGCGTGAAATAAGGAAAAAACTGATACCTACAAGAATGATTTGACTGATGGCCAGAGCGGCTTGGTATTGCGGCCAAAGCCAAGCGGCAATGCCGGAGAGTAATATGACAAACAGAACGGTGATCAGGCCGATTAATAATGGCCGGAAAAACTCGCTGTTATGACTATTGTTGACGCTATATTTTGACATGATGAAAAGGCGTTACCAGAGTTATTTCATCGTGTCTTTATTCTTTGGGTGGTTTGTAATTGGGGTCATTAGGATTAAGAAAAATAAAATGATGCTGATCATTTTCAACGTCAACATAATCGACGTGCGTGCCGTTTAATAACTCCAGGCAATCCGGGCTAACTAGAAAATTAACGCCATCATCAGTAAATTGCACATCACCTTCTTTTGTTTCATCGAACCCCATGCCGTAATTAATGGTCTCATCTGCGCTCATGGTAGCAGCAATACGTAATGCCATGGCACTGTGCTCACTGTCCTGCATGTTTGTTTTAATCTGTGCAATAGCAGCAGGAGAAAAGCTGATAATGTTCATATATGATCGTTGTCTCTTTAAATTGATGATAATGGCTGTGTGGAAAAGCCCGGATTATTGATGCCTGCGGACAAAATCAACAAACTGTCTTACCCATGGGTTGTTTTCCACGTTACGCATGTGGCTGTAGTTGGCCAGTACATTGCGATGAATAATGCCATCGTGCTGCCCCGTCATTCCATGGCCACGTAAGACACGATAAGCGAATTGCGTGGTTTTTTCGAGGTTTTCAGCGGATGAATAATGAAATTCATGAGCATTAATGTTTTCGCCCTTATTTAACATTTCATCCCATAGTGTATTGTGCATTCTAGCCAGTTGCACATAGCCACGCCCCTGTGGGCGCTGGTGCATGCGTGTCTCCATAGGCAGCGCGCCCACCATGCTGCATTTGCTTTCATTCCATTGCAGGCTGCGCGACAAATACATCAGGCCACCACACTCAGCATACACCGGCAGGCCTGCCTCAATGGCTGTGCGAATGCTATCACGCAAAGAAACATTGGCCTCCAGTGTGTGCATCTGGGTCTCAGGAAAACCACCGCCAATAAACAAGCCATCGATTTCGGGGAGTTGTGTGTCATGCAGCGTATCAATACTCACCAATTCTGCACCCGCAATGCGAAAAGCCGCAAGATCATCGGGGTAATAAAAACCAAAAGCAGCGTCTTGCGCGATACCGATGCGAATATCTGTCGTGATGGATTCAGTTTTTGGCAGAGGCTGGTAAGCAGGTGTAGCGGCATGGTTAGCGATATGTTGCAACTGGTCGAGATTCACCTGCTGGCCAATAACATCGGCAATGGCCTGGATTTGTCGCTCTACAGAGTCCGCCTCATTGCTGGGGATCAGGCCCAAATGCCGCTCCTGAATATCCAGCATGGGATCATGGTGTACCGCACCCACCACAGGCACATCGGTGTAATGCTCGATAACGGCACGCAGTTTGGACTCATGACGACTGCCGCCCAGCTTGTTGAGAATCACCCCAGCGATATTGATACCTTTTTCAAAAGCCTGATAGCCGAGAATCAGTGGGGCAATGCCACGGGTCATACCCTGAGCATCGATCACCAGGATCACCGGCGAGTCAAGCAGGGCAACCAGCGCCGCATTGCTGTTAGTGCCCTCAAGATCAAGGCCATCGTAAAGCCCCTTATTGCCCTCAATAATGCTGATGTCGGCTGAATCCGTGCGATGACCAAAAGCACTGAGTATCTCGCTGTGCTGTTGAGTGTGGAAATCCAGATTGTAACAATCCTTTCCAGCAGCGCGGGACAGCCACATAGGATCGATGTAATCCGGGCCTTTCTTGAAGGGTTGCACACTAAGCCCGTGCTGGTGAAATGCACCGCAGAGACCGATGCTCAGAGTGGTTTTACCCGAAGACTTGTGGGCAGCGGAAATGAACAGATGAGCCATGTAGCGCCTTGTGTGGAAGAGCGAAATTGCAATCAAAAGCCGGATTACTCTGAAGCGGTATGCCGCTAACGGCTAATGAACGAACAGTGTAGCTCAAAATATTCCCCGGTTTTTTCACGCCATCTCAGCCATGAGGGAGGGTGTTTCGTGTATATCAGACTCATTTCATGGCGAGGCAAATGACGAATAATAGTAGGTTTTTTATACAAAAAATCAACATAGCCACAGGATGAAAAGGGCATGGAGTGAATGATTGAGCCTCAAGCGCGACGGGTATATATCCACTATGCTGTATGCCATGGTAATGGGGAGTGTTGATGGATGTCTATTTTTGTTTTTTTTGTTTGTGATTTTTTGTGTATTTTTTACCCTCCGAATTCAGTCTACGGAAATAGGTCGCCGGTTTAACAATCACCGTCCACAGCACAAAAAATCCTATTTGGTTAACGACAGAAACAACTGTGGCAATTTTTCCGGCAGGCGTTCAACGCGGTCAATCACTGTGTAATTACGGCCAAAAATATCCGTGACATATTCGTCGGCCTGGGGGTCAAGATTCACGCAATGGGTGAAAATCCCCTGCTGGTCCAACTCCTGCACCGCTTTGTGCGCATCTTCGATGAGCAGACGCTCATCGCTGACATCAATATCGGAAGGCTCACCGTCGGTGAGCACCAGCAGTAATTTTTTATCGGCCTGTTGCGCACCAAGATAATGTGCGGCATGACGCAACGCAGCACCCATACGTGTGGAATAACCGGCCTCCATTGCTGCCAGTCGGCTTTTCACTTCGTCATTCCAGGTTTCGCTGTAACCTTTAATATGCTGATAGCGTACTTCATGCCGGGTATTTGATGAAAAGCCCGCAATGGCAAATTTGTCCCCCAGGCGGTCAATAGACCAACCCAGCAAGGCCACCGCCTCCTGACTCAGTTGCAAAATGGTTTGCTCGCAACCCTCTGGGGTATCTGCCAACGAGGCTGACAGGTCTAACAACAACATGACGGCTATGTCACGGCCGTCATGTTTGTGGATCATGTTGATGCGCGGGTCCGGCATGCTGCCGCTTTTAAGATCAATAAGCGAACGAATTGCCACATCCAGATCCAGTTCACTGCCTTCTTCCTGATAACGCACGCGCACATAATGCTGGGGTTTCAACATATCGAGGATTTGTTGCAGGCGCTTTGCCAGAGCTGCATGTTTATCCAGTAATTTGTCGATATCAGCAGCATTGCCTTTTGGGTGTAAACTCTCGTACAGACTCACCCAGTCCGGGCGATATGTTTTGCTATGGTAATCCCATTCAGGATAATGCCGCGGCGGCAGACCTTCCGGTTCATGATCTTCCGGCTCCAGCCTGCGCTGTTCTTCAAACATTTCCTCTTCATCGCCCTCCTCAATAAAACGCCACATATGTCGATTGTCATCACGATACTCAACCTCGGTATTTTCGAAACGAATATTCGGCAGCTGATCTGACTGCCGACGGGTACGGGCAATAAAGGAAATGGCAGTTTTTGCAACCGCTGACGTAGAGCCTTCACCGCTTGCCATTAATGCGCGGAAGCGCGCCACAAATTCAAGAATATCTTCATTCCTGTACGGGTGATCAGGATTCAGAATGGCATAGGACAACATCGCCAGACGATGCCGGATGCAGGATTCCTCTTCCGGGTTACAGGCACCTTCAACCGGTTGCGGATGCAATGCCAGAAACAAGCCGGCCAGACCGGGATACTCCTGTATCGCCAGATATTCCACTCTTGAGTCTTCCAGTAATTCAATGGCAATACGCTGAAACGGACTGTAGTTATCGGCAATAATCGCCGTCGTCCAACGCTGATGTGCTGCCATATGTGCCAATAGTGCCCGATAGCGGTCAATACCCGGCACACCATCAATATCGTCGTACACATCTGGCACACGCATGCCCAGGGCATCGTAATAGGGAAGCGGTTTACGCAACTCGTCAAAGGCATTGGAGTACGGCACAAGGCGCGGCTCTTCTTCCCACAAGGCTTTCAGGTACAGATCAAGTCTGCGTTCGTTATCAATAAACAGGGCGCCATGTCGCTCACGCTGCAAAATTGCACGACTGTCGGCAGATTGCAGGCAGAAATAGTCCGTTTGTCGCTCGGGGTGGGTTTCGTAATTACGAATACCGTAATCGATCCAGTTTTTAAGCCCTTCCAACGATAGCTGGCTTAGCAGATAAGGCATCTGATTCAACAACTCCGGCAACCCGGGGCTGGGAATCGTGCTATGAAAACCGTGAATGGAGCCCGTAGTACGCTCCATCATATCGAGCAGCAGCTCGATGTAATGCCGCAGTGAATCTTCACTACCCAGCCGTCTTGCTGCTTCCGCAATGGTTTGCACAAATGCCGGAATCGCCCGACCATTGGGGGTACGTGACATTTTCCACACGGTTTGCGACACCAGCGACAATGTGCCTTCCCCCAGCGCTGCGGCAACCTGTGGCATTTCTTCCAGATAGACCAGTACTGGCTCAAAACCCCGGCCAATGGCACAAACCAGCGAAGCGCCTTCAAGATAATCCTTCACACCCTGCACAGACAAGCTGGCGAGCGCTTCATCCATACAGTCACCAAAAACTTCATCGAGGTCTTTGAAACCGCACTTCAGTTGCGCGCGATAGATTTGCAGTTCGCTTTCACTGATGATCATGGCATTGCCTCACACCGGTATTTACCGTTATCCGGCAAACACTGCGTCAATCGCATGGTCCAGCGTGCTGCGAATATCCGCGTCATCGGTGATGGGGCGTACCAGCGCCATGCGGCAGGCATCCGGCGCATCAATACCTTTGGTCATCAGGGTGGCAGCATATACCAGCAGACGTGTGGAAATGCCTTCATCAAGGCCGTGGCCTTTGAGGTTGCGCGCAGTGTGGGCAACTTTCACCAATCTGGCAGCCATGTCTTCATCCACGTTCGCTTCCCTGGCAACGATGCTCACCTCCACCTTGGTGTCCGGGTAATCGAAATCCAACGCGCTGAAGCGCTGCTTGGTGGATTGTTTCAAATCCTTCATCAGGCTTTGATAACCGGGATTATAGGAAATCACCAATTGGAAATCGGGGTGCGCGTCGATCAGCTCACCTTTTTTATCCAGCGGCAACTGACGACGGTGATCAGTCAGCGGATGAATCACCACCGTGGTATCCTGCCGCGCCTCGACGATTTCATCGAGATAGCAGATCGCGCCAATGCGCGCCGCCACGGTAAGTGGGCCGTCCAGCCAGCGGGTGCCGTTGGCATCCAACAGATAGCGCCCCACCAGATCAGAGGCGGTCATGTCTTCGTTGCAGGCCACGGTGATCAGCGGCTTATTCAGCTTCCAGGCCATGTGCTCAATAAAACGGGATTTACCGCAGCCTGTAGGGCCCTTGATCATCACCGGCAGGCGGGCTTCATAGGCCGCTTCGTACAAGGCGATCTCCTTGCCCTGCGCCTGATAAAAAGGTTCTTTTGTAATTTTATACTGATCGCTGTCACTCATCGTATTCACCATCGGCATTTACAGATTTGATTGACCGATATTGTCGGCCACAAGAACAAACGGAATCAGGAACGTGCACGTTCCTCGTTTGGGCGCGCTCACCCTTGGAGAAAAAAAGCCCTCACCAAACGGCGAGGGCTTCCTGTATTGCTTCTGCGACTGAACGTAACAGATTTCACACCTGGGTTGGTTCAGGCTTACTTGTGAACGCCCAGCTTGTCTCTCCAGCCTGGGAAAAGTTTGTCGGCATCTCCCGGGAAAGACTCGAAGGCACGGGCAAATTCTTTGTGCTCTTTTGCGTACTCGATGGGGTCCGCACCCTGCTTCCAGCAATCAAAGGCCTGACGCAATGAGGTTGCACCGGCAGCGGGACTGTCGATGTGGCCGTAGGAACCACCACCAGAGGTGTTGATGACGTTGCCGTGACCCAGGTTCTCAAAGAAACCGGGCAGGCGCAGTGCGTTCATGCCACCGGAGATAATGGGTGTGGTGGGCTTCATGCCATCCCATTTTTGGAAGTAGAACGGACCTTCACACTCTTCACGCTCGATCATGTAAGCGATAATACGGTCATCGGCACCGCCTTCCATTTTGCCGAAGCCCATGGTACCGACATGGATACCGGAAGCCCCCATCAGGCGCGACATCTTGGCCAGCACAAATGCTGTGTAACCGCGCACGGAAGACGGTGAGGTCACCGCGCCATGACCGGCACGATGATAATGCAGGTATTGTCCCGGATAGTTACGACGAGCCGTTGTGACCATGCCGGGACCACCGACATAACCATCAACCAGGAAGGCGACCTTGTCGGCGTCCGGGCCAAAAGTCTCCAGCACGAAGTCAGCACGCGCACACATTTCGTGATGATCATCAGCGGTGATGTTGGCGGAAAACAGTTTGGCTTCGCCGGTTTCGTCCTGCGCCCGTTTCATGGCATCCGCGACCAGAGGAATAACTTTCTTCATAGGACAAAAAACCTGATTGCCCTGCGGTTCGTCATTCTTGATGAAATCACCACCCAACCAGAACTGGTAGGCTGCTTCAGCAAAGGGCTCAGGGCGCAGGCCCAGCTTGGGCTTGATAATGGTACCGGCAATGTAGCCGCCGTCTACCTGTGGACGTCCCAGAATGCGCCACATGTCGCTGATGTCTTTGGCGGGGCCGTCGAACAGCTGCAACATACGCGGCGGCACGAAGAAATCCTGTATTTGCAGATTGGCACAATCGCCCATGCCCTGATTGTTACCAATCGTCAGGGTCAGGAAGGATACGATCATGGTGCGGCCATCAATGATATTGCGGTCAAACAGATCGTTTGGATAGGCAACTTTTATAATGCCTTTGGCTTCGTCGATTTCATACACCAGGGCATCAACGCCTTTGGTGAAGTCATCCGTCGTAGAGACTTCTACGTTGGTGCCGGTTGAAGACTCCGCAGCGATATGGGCTGCTACTTCCAGATAACCGTAGCCAGTTGCCGGTTGCATGGTGTAGGCAACCAGAATGTGCTCACCACCTGCAATCAAATCATCTTCATTCAGGCTCAGGTCTGCATAACGTGCGGATTGATCCATTTCAATCTCCTGTTGTTAAAAACAAATAGCTAAGAATCCAGTTTCGGGGTTTTCGCCAGATCACACCAGGGGACGAAACAAATTATGGACACTGCATAGCCCTCCCGAAAGGGTTGCTAACAATACTTAAGATGACTCATAATTAAAACTAAATTATTTTGATGATATACATAAGCATTTACTTAACTAATAATTCACACAGGTTTTTACCAGCCCATGCATCTCACCATCCGCCAGCTTCAGGTCTTTGAAGCCACCGCCCGCCTGCTGAGCTTCCGGAAAGCAGCAGACGAGCTGCATTTGAGCCAGCCGGCAGTGTCCATGCAGATAAAACAACTGGAAGAAAACGTCGGTCTGCCACTATTCGAGAAGCTTGGAAAGCAGATTTACATGACGGAGGCAGGCCGGGAGATTTACCATTACAGCCGTTCAATCGGTCAATTGCTAAACGAGGCCGACGAGGTTATCAATGGACTTAAAGGGGCATATCAGGGACGACTGAGCATCGCTGTGGCCTCCACTGCCAAATATTTTGTGCCCACTTTACTGGGCACCTTCCACAAACGCTTTCCCGGTGTCACCGTCACGTTGGATGTTACCAACCGCAAGGCTCTGCTGGAGCAGCTGAGCCAGAACCTGGTGGATCTGGTGATAATGGGCCAGCCTCCTGAGGGAGCCAACCTAGAGGCAGGTACGTTTACGCTGAAGGCAGGTGCGTTTATGCTGGAGGCGGGTGCGTTTATGGAAAACCCGTTGGTGATTGTCGCCCCACCCACGCACGCACTGGCAAAGCAAACCAATATCCCGCTACAACGACTGGAAGACGAGGTATTCCTGACCCGCGAACGTGGTTCCGGCACCCGTGATGCCATCGAGCGGTTTTTTACCCAGCATGAGGTTCAGATCAGCACCGGTATGGAAATCGCCAGTAACGAGGCCATCAAACAATCGGTACAGGCCGGGCTGGGGTTGGGACTGTTGTCACGGGATACGCTGGAGATGGAACTGGCACTGGGCAAGCTGGTGATTCTGGACGTTGAGGACTTCCCCATCATGCGTCACTGGTACGTGATGCACAGAAAAGGTAAACGCCTGTCCACGGTGACTCAGGCGTTTAAACACTTTTTACTGGAAGAGGCCAACAAACTGTTGCACAACACCCACAAGGACTGAATGCCGACCTGTCCACAGGGAAACACACGGCTAATAATTTCCCGTCAGAGTAACTTCCGTATTGATATTGGCATTAAATATTTTCAGCTCAACCGACAATCTGCTTCCATCCGGTTTAATCAGATAAAAATCAAGACACCCATCAATTAATTCCCATAAATTAATTGATGGGTAATTTAAAGTAACAAAGTAGAAGTAGTCGTAATTAACTTATGGCAGAAACCTATGGGTAATAGAAAGGTGGTGTGGGGGCCAAGGGTGAGAGACCTTTGGCTACCCGATTAGCTCTATATCTCTACCTAAAAGTACAACTCATACAAGTGCTCATAGTTTTTTGGGCTTCTTCTAGCCTTACGTGAATTTATCCTGGCGAGCGCAAGAGCATGTCCATATATGGCCCCATCGATCCCTCCGACTCTTTTGCTCAGAACCCCAGATGACCCCTTCGCCCGCGTTCGCGAGCCAGGAACCAAACGCACCCCAAACTTGTTTCGTATGCATGGCCACTAAATCAGGATAGATTACAGATTGATGGTGTCCAAAGAAGCACTGATGCTGATTCGCACAAACATCGGGGGGCTTGTGGGTGAGCTTTGTAGCGGGTAAATGATATGTGCAGACAATCTGCCCGATGCCCGGGAAATGCCATTGCTGCCGATACACCACACATTAATCACCCACCACATGGCTAAACTTGCCGACAACCTGTCACAGGTTGAAATCCATAAGGGTACAGGGTGGCTGAATCATGACATCGATCTTCGGTGACGTCTTTACGGAAATGGCAGTGCTGCTGTTGGTGGCCGCCGTCATCGGCGCTATTGGCATGCGGTTGCGACAACCGCTGATTGTTGCCTTTATCGCCGTAGGCGTTCTGGTGGGGCCATCCGTACTCGGCTGGGTATCAGCAAACGATCAGATTGATCTGCTGGCCAAATTGGGTATTGCGCTGTTGTTGTTCGTGGTTGGGCTCAAGCTGGATCTACATATCATCCGCACCATGGGGTCGGTGGCGCTGGCCACCGGATTGGGGCAGGTCTTTTTTACCTCCGTCGTCGGCTACTTTATCGCGATTGCCCTTGGGATGTCCCCGGTGACCGCTCTTTATGTGGCAGTGGCATTAACTTTCTCCAGCACCATTATTATCGTCAAGTTGCTGTCCGACAAGCGTGAGGTAGACGCGTTGCACGGACGCATCGCCATCGGTTTCCTTATTGTTCAGGATATCGTTGTGGTGCTGGTGATGATTGGCCTGACCGCGCTGGGCGAAGCGGGTGACACTGCTGGTCTGGGCAGAGAAGCACTTGCGGTATTGATCAAGGGTGGGCTGTTTATCGTTGTCATTGGCCTGTTGATGCATTACGTGTTGACGCCACTACTGCACCAATTGGCCCGCTCCCCGGAACTGCTGGTATTGTTCGCCATTGCCTGGGCGGTAGCTCTGGGAGCGGCGGGTAGCCATCTGGGATTCAGCAAGGAAGTAGGTGCCTTTCTCGCCGGGGTGTCGCTGGCCTCCACACCCTACCGCGAGGCTATTGGCTCGCGCCTGGTGAGTCTGCGGGATTTTCTATTGCTGTTTTTTTTCATCGATCTGGGTGCCGGGCTGGACCTGGCAACGCTCGATGCACAGGTAGTACCGGCCATTCTGCTGTCGTTGTTTGTGCTCCTTGGTAACCCGTTGATCGTAATGATCATCCTGGGTGTCATGGGTTACCGTAAGCGCACCAGCTTTCTGGCCGGTTTGACAGTGGCGCAGATCAGCGAATTTTCCCTGATCCTGGGAGCATTGGGCCTGAGCCTGGGCCATATTAACGCCGACACCATGGGTCTCATCACCCTGGTGGGCTTGATCACTATCAGCGCCTCTACTTACATGATTCTGTACTCCCACCTCCTCTACGAGCGACTTTCCCCCTGGCTGGGGTTGTTCGAGCGCAAACGGGCATACAGGGAAGAAGCTCAAGATCAGTATATGGAGCGACACAAGGTTGATGTCATCCTGTTTGGTCTGGGGCGGTTCGGCACAAGGATTGCGCGGGAACTGGAGCAACGCGGCTATCGGGTGCTCGGGGTCGATTTCGATCCCAACCTGATACACGAACAGGAAGAAAATTGTTATGAAGTGTATTACGGCGATGCTGAAGACCCGGAGTTTCTCACCAGCTTGCCGCTCGGGCAGGCACGTTGGGTTTTGAGCAGCTTGCGAGAAAACCCCGTTAATCTCGCCTTGCTGCACGGCTTGCGTGATCATGGTTACAAAGGGCGCGTGGCGGTAACAGCCCATACCACCACTTGTGCCCGACAATTAAAGCAGGCGGGTGCCGACCTGGTGTTACTTCCTTACGCTGATGCGGCTGCGGAGGCTGTTGATAATTTGTTTGGCGTAATCGACAGGCAGCCATGATGGAAAACAGGAGCAGTGCCGAAACCAAAACGGTAGAGCAAAGAGTGTCCGTGATATTCGGTATCTCTTTGCCTCAATCCAACGGAGGCGAATGAAATGAAGAGATTCAATAATATTCTTTGTGTGGTAACGCCAGGGGCGGGACATAAACCCGCGCTGGAACGCGCAGCCACACTGACTGAAAACAACCAGGCGAACCTGACGATTATCGATGTGGTCGAGCGCGTAACTGCCGACATTAGAATGCCGGGAGACAATCCGGTCTTTGTAGACCTCCAAACGGCAATCGTCAATGCACGTAAACAAGAACTGGACTCCCTGATTGAACCCTACCGCCAGCGGATTAACATACAAACCAGAGTGTTGATTGGCACGCCATTTCTGGAAATTATTCGAGAAATACTGCGCAACGGGTGTGACTTGGTGATTAAAAGCGCAGAAACCCAAGATTGGCAAGACCGGTTATTCAGCAGCGACGATATGCACCTGTTACGCAAGTGCCCGTGCCCGGTGTGGATCATGTTGCCGGAGGAAAAATCTAATTACAGCCGGGTGATGGCCGCAGTTGATTTTGACTCATGGCAGGAGGATGCCGGGGAAAATGATCTGAACCGGCTTATCCTGGAGCTGGCGAGTTCTATAGTGCTGTCCGATTTCGCTGAATTGCATGTAATTCACGCCTGGGAACCCATAACGGAAAGTTTGATAAGGGTGTTCAGCAGCGACCTGTCCGAAGCGCAAGTCGCCGCCAATGTGAATCGTGAGCAGCGTGAGCGGCAGGCCCGGCTCGAACGGCTGACCGGCAGGTTGCGTAACTGGATCGGTGCAGAGGCTTATGATTATCTGTCACCACAGCTTCATCTCCGCCAAGGTAATGCGCGCACAGAAATTCCGGCACAAGCCAGACAAGTTGATGCCGATCTTGTCGTCATGGGTACCGTGGCCCGCACTGGTTTGGCCGGACTATTCATGGGCAACACCGCAGAAACGATCCTCAATCAGATTAATTGTGCCGTGCTTGCGGTCAAGCCACCCGGTTTTGTAACACCGGTCACGTTAGACATTATGCAATAAATAAGGGGGCACAATACTTAATTACAATGACGTTCATCCAATGACTAGATGAAAAGGGAGGGAGGTTTAAGTCTGTAAAATGAAATAGGGGACAGACCATAATTAGCACATTTTAATTGTGGTCTGTCCCCCTATTCGTTCCAGATCCCGGCGGAGGTATGTCGGCTGGATGCAATTGTGTTAGCCCTGATTATTCATAATGATACCTACATGTGATAACTGTTATGTGACTATCAGTAACAGCATAAACAAGCCTGTGAGCATCATCGATACGCCTTGACCAAAACCCCGACAAATTCTCTTTTAAAGGTTCTGGCTTTCCAATGCCTTCAAAAGGTGAACGCATGACATCTGCTATTAACTTATTTACTCTTTTTAATGTCTTTTTATCTTGACCTTGCCAATATAGATAATCTGACCAGGCTGCTTCAGTCCATGCTAACTTCCTACTCATCCAATAAATCCCTTTCCTCAATATCACCTTCTCGATACTGCTCAATAGATTTTCTCAGATGCTCTGCATTGGCTGGGCTTCTCAACAAATAGACTGTTTCCATGAGGCTGTTGTAATAATCAAGAGACATAACGACCGCATCTTCACTATCTCTACGAGTAATCACCGTACAATCAGCGTCGTTAACTACTTGATCTAAAACGGATTTAAGCCCATTCCTCGCTTCTGTAAATGAGACAATACGCATTTCACACCTCCACTTGTACTGTATGTTGGACAAGTGTAGGTGATTATTTCAATATGTACAAGATCTGAGACAGGTAGGGTTTTGAGGGCTACCGCTTTGCTCATCGGTAAATTAGGAGCGCAGCGAGAAAATAGGGGACAGGCGACAATCAGCACATTTTAATTGTGGTTTGTCCCTTGTTCGCTTAGGCTTGTGGCATTAGCCACAAACGAACGTTGCGGAAATTTGTCCGAGTGAATTTTCTTTGTTAGCTTAAAGCCCCATTGAAGCTACTTGGAACTTTGTGCGCATTCCTATAGCAGCCACTTTCAAGCACACATAGTAACTCTTGTCTTTGTTTTTCAAGTGTCTCAAAATCACATTTTGCAATTCCTTCAGGGTCTGAGAATGACGACTCAAAAAACTCGTATACAGATTTTTCAGCACCGGAAAACTCTAGCTCATCTTTGCTAATAACTCTGTATGTTATTAATGGATTTCTATTTGCAACAAAAAGTGGGCCATTGTCTATCCAGTATTTCCCGCTTTCCGCTACTAATGGTACCTCTATCACGCCAGATATCGAGATTATTTTTTATCTATGATCAAGAGTTGAACACGAGGCAAGAGTAACCAGAAGTGTCACCAACCCAAATCTAGTTAGGAGATATTTCATAGAACTTCCTTCTGTTTTCATG
The DNA here is from genome assembly GCA_015487095.1 of Gammaproteobacteria bacterium. Lineage (GTDB taxonomy): Bacteria > Pseudomonadota > Gammaproteobacteria > SZUA-152 > SZUA-152 > SZUA-152. Next base: position 19,336 of record WFQM01000279.1, read on the forward strand.
AGATTAAAATCACTCAATTTACTACTTTGGTCGTTTTTACAAAGCTAACGCCGCAAATCACCGGCGGAAAAAAGCAGAGCGACGAGGAGCGGCACTTTTTGCTGTCCGAGTGCATTTGCATTGATACCTTTTCATGTCATTGGTTGCCTGATAATAGTTTTCCATTTCTCCGGGGCTGCGCGCCGAATATCGCCAAGATAAATTTCATGATGCTTTCCTCTTCTCTGGCTTCCATTTTGCTCAATGAATGAATGCACTTTTTCTACAGTTGGGCCTTCTTCTGAAAATGGGCCAATATGCATTATTTGCGCAACTTTTCCTTCCTTAAATGATTTAAACTTTACGAGTGGCAAAGATACTGGATTTTTCTTTACTCTTACTTGCTCTATAGCAGGCCGGAAATTTAAAGTGGCATGTTTTTGCTGTCTTTTTAGCAAAATAAGTGTCGCTTTGAATTGTCCGGTGCAGCTATTTGTTGGACGAAGCCGCTACGCGGCAGGAAAAGCCACTACGCCCGAAAAGTTCGAAAATGTAACCTCACTCCCTCACGCAGAGGGATTATTCATGCACGAATCATGAGGTTACAACGCTATGTATGACATCATCATCCGATTCAAATTTCAAGCTCAATTACCAGACCCATCTACAACACCTTAAGCTCAAGGGGCTGCAACCCAAAACCATTGAGGCATACTCCCGCGCCATTCGCCGCATCGGTGGGTATTTTTACCATCAAATCAATGATCTGTCAGAGCAGCAGTTGGCAAACTATTTTGAAAGTAGGGGACTGACCAGAATGGCACTAAGTTAAGGGGTTTCTGCATAGCTAAAACAACAGCTTAAGTCAGTATTGGCGCAGATTTCACAAGAATCCAACCTCGCTAAAAATGCTTAAGGAATGGAAATTAAATAACTTATATAAGTGGCGCTCTGATTTGGTTCGTATTCGTTTGTTCTGATTGAGTAAAAGTGTAGGAATAGTCGCTCTTATTTCGAGCTTTTGCGATTGAAGAACGGGCGAAGACGGGCTGAAGCAGAGATGTCAATTGTAAAAGTTATTTAATTTCCATTCCTAAGTTAGTGGAATAGGGGCAGTCTTTATGCGTGTTGTTAGCTGTATTCTTTGCTACGCTCTTCGAGCATGTATTTAAGTAGCTGTCTTTCACTGCGCATAATAAAAAGGATGTAAACTATATCGT
>WFQM01000280.1 GCA_015487095.1 Gammaproteobacteria bacterium
CGTGCGTAAGCAGTTGCCAGGCCGACAACAGGCTGGAAAGAGTCCGGATTGCTTTTCATCGCTTGAGTGTAAAACACGGTGTCATTTTCCCAGTCGGCTATTTCTGTCATGGAGGCGATTGAAAAGGAAATCAAAAATACGATAGCAGCGGTTTTTACGACGGCTCCGGTAGCGTGGCTACGTTGTTGTGCTTGTCGTATGGCCCAGGCGATGAGCATGGCGAAACCGACCGAGGGTAAATACAGTACACGCTGGGCAAATACCGGCTCGTCAAACAGGGCGATGGGCAGGGCGGGTAACAGGGTGATGACGACCCATGCAATGGCCAGCACATACAGGCCTTGTTGCTGGCGAAGGGCGCGTGGCAGATAAAACAATGCGCCAATAAAGAAAAGGCCACCGGTAGCAAGCACAAGTATGCCAGGGGAGGGTGGGGAATAATAATATTCCAGTGGTGAGGGGAAAACGAGTAACTGGATGTAATGGGTAAAAAATGCCAGCAATACCGGGAAATTCTGGAAATTGATGCGGGCCCATGCGCCTGATTGTTGAATATCGCCCCCATCTAATGCGCTGCCGCGCAGTACAAAATAGATTATCAAGAGTGCAGCATAGGCCAGATAACGCGCGATGAAGGATTTTGAACGTAATGCGCTGCGCTGAAATAATACATCGTAAATAATCAGTATCAGCGGGAAAAATATTGCTGTTTCCTTGGAGAGCAATGCCAATGCAAAACACAGTGGAGCGCTGATGGCATAGAGCCATTTCTTTTGTTGGGATGTGGCTTGATACCAGCGACGATGTAATAAAAATCCGCTGAGCAGGAACAGTGAGACCAAGGGGTCTGTTATTCCTGCGATCCAGGCAACGGATTCCACATGTACGGGGTGTACGGCAAAAATGGCGGCGCTCATGCCCGCGACCATGCGGTAGCTGGGCGATAAAAAGCCAAGAATTAAAAAATACACCAGGATGGTGTTGATACTGTGCAGCGTTAGATTGAGTGCGTGGTAACCCAGAGCGCTGTCTCCCCAGAGTTGATAGGAGAGATTCAGTGTCAGTAAAAATACGGGGCGATAAAGGCTATGACCTCCGATTCCTGCTTCTTCCGCTAAATCGGTGTTGGCCCAGACCCCGCTGGTGAAATAATCCGGGATATATTTTGTGTCGGTTATCTTGCTGTTTTCTTTGATGACGGGCCAGTCATCCATGACAAAATCGCCACCAAGGCCGCTGGCGAAGACGATGACACAAAAAATAAACAGCCAGGCAGGGAGTGAGTTGTTAATTAAAGTACGCAATGGAAGAGTCGTTTCGTTGGTGTGTGATTATATATTTGCACCATACCATTATTGGCGGAATTGTTTAAACGGAATTGTTTAAATGCGAATATAAGGGCTAAATCACCAATGTCATTAAGTTAAGCCAAACTTCCGGCTTGTTGTAGGTTGGTGGTGAGCTTGCGAACCCCAACATTGTCGATTCCGTTGGGGTTCGCAAGCTCACCACCAACCTACGGTACTGCGGGGGTAGTTTATTTCTGCTTTTTTATCCTGCGGTTATCAGCAGTTACCGGCCCTGATCTTCAGGGTGAAATGAAAGCTGGCACCTTCATCCACTGTTGCCGTGGCCCATATTTTCCCCTGATGTCGGGTAATGACGCGGTGTACTGTGGTAAGCCCGACGCCATTTCCGGGGAAATCATCGGCTCTGTGCAAACGCTGAAAGGGTAAAAATATTTTGTCGATATAGTTGGTGTCAAATCCGGCACCATTGTCGGAGATCGAGAAAACACGAGTATCATCTTCCATGGAGGAATAAATATTGATCGTGGCGTTGTCACATTTCCCGGTGTATTTCCAGGCATTGCCGATGAGATTGGAGAGGGCAATAGTCAACAGGTTTTTATCTCCCATAGCGCACAGGTCTTCTTCAAGTGTGATATCAACGGAACGGTGTGGCTCATTGTCTCGCAAGGTCTGGATTATTTCTTTGGCAATGTCGGTGAGATTGACTTGCTGGATGTTCATTTTATAACGTGTGATGCGTGAAAGATTGAGCAAGTCATCAATCAGGCTGGACATGCGCTGGGTACCAAGAGTGATCCGCGTCAGGTAGTTCTTTCCGGTTTCATCCAGAACATCGGTGTAGTCTTCCAATAAAGCGTTACTGAAACCGTTGATGCCGCGCAGTGGTGCGCGAAGGTCGTGGGAAACCGAATAACAAAAAGACTCCAGTTCATTGTTGATCGTTTCCAGCTCGCTGGTGCGTCTGGCGACCAGTACTTCCAGGTTATCCTGGTGCTGCCGAAGTTCATCGGCTTCTTGCAGGTGGGCGGTGATGTCATGGGCAATACCTTCCATTTCTACAATTTTCCCATTGTCGTCAACAACGGGGGATTCAGAAACTTCCAGCATGCGCTCACTGCCGTTTTTATGGTAGATGGAAATCACAAAGGGTGGGCGTCTTTCACCAGTCTGATGATGGTCTTCCCGGAAACTTAAGTCGTTGTTAACGAGGTTATCCGTCAGATAGGTGTTGTAGTTGGAAAGAAAATCATCTTGTGTATAACCCAGTACGTCGGTGATTGATTCGCTGACATAGAAAAAAACACCGTCAGTATCGTGTGAATAAAAAAAGTATTCAGAACTGAGGTTTTCCACCAGACGCTTGTAACGAGCATCACTTTCCTGAGTAGCACGCGCGGCAGCATCGCGCTCTTGTTCACGTTGCTGTAACTTTTGGGCCATTTTATTGAAAGCCAGTGCAAGCCCGCCCACTTCATCTTTGGTATTGATGATGACATCAACAGGCTTGGTGCCAGGAGACAAAGAAGAAACGGCATTCGTTAGTTTTAGCAGGTTACGGGTGATCGTAACCGCCAAAAAAGTCAGCAGCAGAATACTGACTATAATGCCTGCCGCAGCAATAATAATGCCTTGTTTGCGAATGGTGGCAATGGCTTTCTCGATGGAAAGCGTGTCGAGTTCAAGCTCCAGGTAACCAATTATTGAGTCAGCAATAGTGATTGGTGTACGCAAACGGTAGGGGGTTCCCGGGGGATTGGATACGATGTGCTGTTGCAAAGGTATTTTTTTTATTGGGTTGTCATTCCTGCCGACAGATCGCAGACCGCGCTCGATAAACAAGTTGTCGTTGGCGTTAAAAATAGCGATATATCGCAGGTTGTGTTCATTGGTTACCTGACCGAGGATTTCTCCCAGTGTTGCCATATCCTCTTGCAGGAGTGATCCCGCAACACTGGCGTTCAGTAATGGTAGTGTTTTCTGGATATGCACTTCAGCTTGCTGGATCAGATGTTCACTGGCGAGTCTTGTATTGTTCCACACCAGCAATGAGAGTATGGCCACCTGCACAACAATGCTGGCTGTGACGAGCTTGAAGCGGATGGAGTGTTGGCCATATTTTGACAAATTAAGATTGCTCATTCTTGTTTGATCTTTGTTTCCAGCACAGAAAGAAGAGGGGCGAGCCGGTTGAGTTTTTGTGGCGAGACGATGCTGATGTCTCCTCCGTTGAATTGTTTCTTCAGCAAGCCAATGGCTTTGGCTGCGGAACTGCCCGGTGCCGGGTTGATCAGAGCCTTTTGCAGTTTGAGAATGTCATCTTCTGAAAATGATGGGTTTGCAATATACATGATGTGCGGGATTTTGTCGGTGGTTGCCAGTTTTCTGAGTTGACCAAATCGATTGCTGGCGTTTAACCGACGGTACAGGCCGCCAACAGTGACTGCGGCGGCTGCACGTCCTTCCGCAACATCAACCAGCGCGGTGTTATGCGAGGCTGTGGTTTTAATACGAATATCTTTATTGGGCGTGAGGCCGTATTGCCTGAGGGTTAATTCCGCCAGTAGGCTGACAGCTGCAAGAGGATCGGGGGTGGCGATTGTTTTACCGCGCAGGTCATTGATGGATTGGAATGTTGCCGTTTTCGCGACCACGATATCACCTGCCAGATCATGATCATGGCCCGCGATAATCCGGTACCCATGAGTTTTCACGGCAAGTGCGGCAAAGTGTGGCGCTGTCATCAGTAAATCGTAACGACCTTCTGCGGTGCGCTGGAGGAATAACCGGAAATTTGGTGCGGTTTTGATGATGACTTTTTTGTGCAGGGTTTTTTCAATCAGGTTGGCAAAGGGTTGCCAGGTTTTGATCAAGGCTGTGGTGCTGAGGTAGGGTAACAATCCAAAATAGAGGGTATCGCTACTGTTGGTTTTTTGACCAGAGTGGGCTGGCAGCGCCTGGGTTTGTTCGGCGCGGGAGCTATCAATCGGGACCAAAAGAAATGTGAGGACAATGAACAAAACCCCATGTATGGGCTGCCAGTTTGCAAGTGTCATAGCAGCACTGCCAGAGGCGAAATGTCCGCTGGTGAGACAACAGAAGATATTGTCACGGATTTGGATCGCATTTGCTTGCTCCTTGCCTCATCCTGCTGACGCATACTTTCGGTTTTTCAAATAGATTAGTCAAGCCTAGTATAAATACAGGTGAGTATATTCCGGCATTGGCGATTTTTGCGTAAAATGGTGTTTTGGACATTTTGGGAATGAAATCTATGTGGCGCGGGATGATCAGTGGTTTTTTGATGTTGTTGGCTACCATGACTCAGGCAGCGGATTTTGATGAGGCAGTAGCTGCGGTCAATGATGGAAATTTTACCGAGGCATTCAACGTGTTTTCGGTGTTGGCAGAGCAGGATGATGTACGTGCCCAGCAGGCGCTGGCCTGGATGTATTATGACGGTCAGGGGCGTCAGCGGGATTATGAAAAGGCCGCATACTGGTATCGCAAAGCAGCCGACCTGGGGAATATTACCGCACAAATTAATCTGGCGCAGATGTATGCCTATGGTCAGGGGGTGACACAGGATTTTGCTGAAGCCGCCGGTTGGTGGCAAAAACTTGCAGAACAGGGAGACAGTCGATCACAAGCAGCACTTGCCGGGCTTTATTTTCAGGGCAAAGGTGTTGTGCAAAATAGGGGCACGGCTATATCGTTGTGGCGTAAAGCCGCAGAGCAGGGCAACATTGAGGCACAGCGTAACCTGGGTTTGATGTATGGCAAAGGGCAGGGTGTGGAGCAGGATGATGTACAGGCCTACGCCTGGCTGTATGCCGCAGCGAAACAAGGCGATAAGGTTGCAGAGCAAAGTCGTGATTATGCTTTGCAGCAATTAAGCGGTACACAATTAAAAGAGGCTGAGCTATTGGCCGGGCAATATGTGGAAAAATACGTTGTTGCGTTTGAGGAAGAAAACAAAAAACCGCATTAATCCAGAGTCAGTGATGATTGCCGAGTGTAAAAAAACGTTCATCTTGGTGGACCCTCGGCTTTGGAAGTTTATGATGAAGGCAAGTGAGTTGCATTGAAGATGTGCAGTGTTATTAACGCAGAGGGGCAGAGGGCGCAAAGAAAAACAATAAAAGCTTTGTGTTAAATACTCAAAATTTTTTGTTCAGAGGCAAGTCAATTTAGGATCGCTCGAACAATAACTGTCGCTTTTTGATTAGGTTAAAGAGTAATACAGGTTGAAAGGACTGATGTTCTTCCCTTGACCTTTTGGTGGAACCGCTACGCTTGTTCCACCTTACGGCTTTACCTTGTGTTTGAGGAGACGGAACAAACAAACCACTCCGCTGATTCTGACCTGTTTCCGACCCGGATTATGAATACACCAACGTCAGTGATGTACGCAGGTAGGGTGGAACAAGCGTAGCGGTTCCACCAGAGTCTTGTGCATGCCAAAAAACCGAACCGCTCACTAATGAGACACTGATTGTTCGAGCGACCCTTAACAGTACGGCGTTGTTATTTGGAAAAGGGTTTTCTTTTTGCTTTGTGTTTTGCCGGAGGTGGTGCAAACGGATTGCGTATCGTAAATGGTGTTTGTAGGGACAGGCCACTTCCGTCCAGAGAGCGTTTGACCTGAAATACCATCGGTGCTCGTTTGCAACGGTCGGGCCGCTTGCGAACCAAGATAATGGCAGGCCCGTCTTCCATGCGTAATTCAAAATCTGCATCTTTGCTGCAACCGTAGCTTGTGAGTTCAAATACGACACTGTTTTGGTGTATGGCGAAACTGTGTAGTACAGGGATGCTTGACTCTGCCTTGGCTTGTATCGCCAGCAGAAATAAAGAGGCTGATAAAACAGGAAAAAATATATGTTTCATGTGCTTATGCGCCAGTCATATATTGTTTGTTGCCTGATGATATTATCGGGCGACGATAAAGGTTTTTTCGCAGAACTAGCATAACAATGAGTAGTAGTAAAAAAAGTCCGCTGAGTTTCCCACCTCCTCCGCCACTACCACCAGGATTATTGATGAAAGGGGTGTTGATGCTGTCCAGCCAAACTGTGTCCTGAAATTGGCTTACAGTGCGGTTTTTTTCATAAACCCAGGCCACCCGGTGCTCACCTGCGCTTAGGGGGATATTGCGCTGTTGCCAATCCTGATTGCCGCTGATGGTATCGCTTAATACGCCGTTGATATACAGTTTAAGAAGGTCGGGACCTTGTTCGGTGGAGGATTTCCAGCGGAAACCGAGAGTGTCCGGGCCGGTGAAATAGGCAAGTAATACGGTGTTTTGACTGTCGCTGATATTGCCGCTGCGCATGGCTGTGCCGCCAGTACTATTGCTCATGCTGGCACTGAGCCAACTGGCAGCATTTTCGCTGTACCAGGGGCGTGTGGGGGTTTCATCCAGGTCTGTCGCGTTGATGGTGGCCAGCCCGATACCGCTGATTGCCGTAGTGAGTGTAGGATTGCCTGTGCCAAAATCAACGCTGAGTGTTGCCAGGTGTGTGCCCGCATTTGTGGCCTGAAATTGCAGAGTGATCGAGCAACTGTCGTTGTTGGCGATGATTGTGCCAGTGCAGCTCTCGGAGAGGAGAGTAAAGTTTTCTGGGTTGTCGAGGCTTGCCGCAGAGACGGTAATATCTGCACCGGAATAATTGTACAGGGTCAGTGTTGTAGATGTGCTGCGGCCGATACCGTGGTAGCCGAATTGATGTTGACTTGCCAGGGCGATGACAGAAGTGGTGGTGTTTATCCAGTCAAGGTAATTGGCGGTGCGGACATAGACTCCAGGTTTATTAGCTGCTGCGCAGCCGTCGCCAAAACTGGTGACACCGGTTTGGTGGTAGGTGTCATTACTTGTGTTGAAATACAGTATGGGTCCGCCGCTATCGCCTTGACAGGTGTCTTTTCCTCCAGCGGTAAAACCTGCGCAAATCATGTTGCTGGTTAATGAATTGCTGTAAACGGTATTGCATGCAGCAAAATCAAACCGTGGGATTTGTGTTTCCTGGAGCAGGTTTGGGAAAGCGAATGGGGTAGTGGCTTTGACGCTGCCCCAGCCGATGATCGTCATTAATTCAGCGGTGGCGATGTTATCAATGAAGTTGTTATTGGCAATGGTCAACACTGTGTTATTTGATGGTGTTGCCAGCTCCAGAAGAGCAATGTCATTGTTCAGGGAAATGGCATTGTAAGCGGGATGTATAAAAATATTACTGACAGTTTGTCGGTCGGCATTACCGATATTGTTTAAATCGCTGATGCCAATAGCCACTTCGATTTCGCTGGCTGAAGAAAGGTCATTGACACAGTGAGCGGCTGTGAGTATCCAGCGACTGGCAATCAGTGTGCCGCCACAAAACTGGGCATCAAAGCCGTCGCCGATATTGGCACGCAATAGGGCAACTGC
>WFQM01000281.1 GCA_015487095.1 Gammaproteobacteria bacterium
GCACCCATAATCAGGGACCGATTCACTCGCTGAACCCTGGGGAACTGTTTGGTGAGATCGGTTTCATCAGCCAGCAAAACCGCACAGCCACCGCCATCGCACGCGCGCCTACTGTATTGCTGCAAATTAACTACGATGTCTTTCAGAATCTGGTACTGCGCGAGCCACGCATCAGCTTCACCATCATGCGTAATATCATCATGAATCTCTCCAGCCACATCACACGTATGAACAAAGGCGACGTGCTGGATTTTATTTCCACGGACAACGCTTAAATGTGAATTAAGGGCTTTTAAGTGAAAATACTGTCATCGGAATGTTGTCTAGATGGAATCCAGAGGCTTAAACCTTTAGGCAATCGTTCCAATACATTGGGAACTTATGTTGTGGTGGTACTGACCAAGTGACGTGTTATAAACGCAGAGGTCGCAAAGGCACAGAGAACGCAGAGAAAAACACTAAAAACTCTGTGACCTCTGCGTCTCTGTGACCTCTGTGTTAAATACCCGGTAATTTTTTAAAAGTAGCGTGTTTTTAGCGCTTAATTCACATTTAAACCAGGATATAAATATAATTATGTCCATAGCGTTTGCTTCAAATTGATTGCTGAGTATTTAACGCAAAGAACGCAAAGTATGTACCGTTTTTCTTTGCGTTCTTTGCGTTTACAACACTTAGCCTGGGAGTGTTACACACCTCTAAAACCCAGGCTGGGTACCCATAAATTATCGTATTAATGGTTCATTTTGTGCCGCCGCCAACCGTTCATCCGCAGTTTGTGTCGTCACTGGCAAACAACTGGAAAGGACCAATTGTGGCGGTTCAAAAGAGAAAGTGAAATTACCGGCCTTGCGAAGCCCGCTAAGCCCCAGAATATGCCGTGTGCGACCAGGAAACACAGCGGCTTCTACATCATGCAACTCGCAATCATCACCCAGGCGGATAACATCAAGACGATACACCGCAACCCTCTCACGCTGACCATTGGCGAGCACACCGGTAAGATCTCTAACAAAACTGGCCCGACCCTGCTCCTGCAATATTGCCAGACTATGCTCATCAATCGTGTTGTAACTGGAGCCAGTGTCAACCAGGAAATCGACCCGCCCAATCCCGGCAATCAGACCCTGCACATAAAAGGTCTTGACACGTTTTTCCACCATGGGGACAACATGCCCTGGCGGCACAGCCAGAGCCATGGGGGCTCCCCCTATACCAAACAACAATACCCCACAGAGCAACCGTTTTGTTAAATCCACCCGCCATACCTCGTGTTGTTGCGTACCACCACGAGCAGGAAGCGGTAGCCTTACTACAACCATAACGACTCAGTCAGCGTGATCCTGAAGGGATGCCGCATTGCAAACCAGGTTTGTGCATAATGCGACACACTCTGGTTTCACTGCCACACACGCAGCAATATCGATTAAACGAACGAGGGAAGAAATCTATACATTTGCAAAAGAATCAGGCTGGCGGGCTTTAGAATTATCACGAGGCGAATTTAACGTAATTGAGTTTTGGATAGAAAACAAAGTAATGATTGCGCTTCTAGCTCCTGATATGGAAAAAAATTATTTGGCGGTAACTGACAAATATAAATCAACTTGAGAGCCTTTCTCATTCCAGCATGGGAAACGAAAACGCGACCCCCTGCCGTAAATGCGAATTAAAAAATGCCAAAAACACGCTGCTTTAAATTTGGGGCTAATCAGCTTTTTTGACTTTTTATCTATGGAGGAATAGCCTTCATAAACCCGGAAAGATTCATCACACACCTGCTGCAACAACGGAGACTTAAAACAGACGGTGCCTGTTAAGTTTTTCCATACGGAGTCGATCATGTTCGTGACGCCACAAAAACAATCGATCTCTTGACCCGCTCGCAACACCCAATAATGCTACATAAGTGTTGTTTCAACGATTAGAAGATGCTTGGTCAGGATATTCTTCCCGAATAATTTCATCCTCAGAGATCACAACCGCAGTACCCGTTTTTTGAGCAATTTCCCTAGCTTTAATCGCTGCCCGTTTCATGGCAATTTCGGCGTTAATCAGGTCGGGGGTCCTCTGCTTTATATTTGTCTCTTTTTCGTCGCTGCTCATCATTTCACATCCTCTTCAAGAAGTTTAGGCGTTACGCCAGAGTTGTCGTAAACGGCCCACTCATCTACCAATGGCTTGTATAGCGTTTCCAAATAATCCAAACCCGCTTTAAAACGCCGATGTATAACCGGGCTGGGAATATTATGGCCACCCGCTTTTACTCTTTGCTGTACTCGGGCAACGGCCAGTTCAGGTGAATCAAGCCTTAGAAAAAACAGCTTCACTTGATACCCTAATTGCTGCCAGCGAGGAATAAGCCGCGCATAAACACGACCACTCAGGGTGGTTTCAAATGCAAAGCTTTCTCCTTTAGCTGCATAGGCTCGAATTTCAGACAACATTAAACGCCCAGCCTTAAATGCAGCACTTTCAGGCTCAAAAGGAGCTAGGCCGACTGCAATCAAATCAGCATTAATAAAGACTGGGCATGCCGCCTCATTAGGCAAAAATTCTCTGGCAAAGGTGGTTTTTCCTGCACCATTAGGGCCTGCAATAATGATTATTTTTTTGTCTTTAATCACATTCATCGCTTTCCCCCCTTAAATACTTTTTATTTCAGTCGAGGGCGGGAGCTGTTTGAAAGTCTGTTCAACATTGACCTTGACCGTATCGGAGGCAAAGCTGTTATCACGATATACCACACGCAATGGTTCAATTCCGGCCAGCTCTTTGACAAATGCTTCATCGACGCCGGAATCAAAACAAGCCACGAGAGCATTTTCATTAACAAAAAACACCTCAAACTCTTGAGAACCACGAAGCACACTAAAATTATTAAACGTTGCTTTGCAGCTTTCATGTGTTTCGTAGTTCATGTTCTTAATTTTTCAATCTCTTACTTCAGGCTTCCGCCCCAAAACAGCGCGCACCACATCAAGATCCTTTTTGGTATCCACCCCGGCGAGCGGTATTTCAACTGCTTCGGCAACGTGAATACGATGCCCGTGCCACAACACACGCAGCTGTTCGAGGGATTCCGTTTGCTCCAGTGGGCATGGTGACCACTGGCTGTACTCATGCAAAAAACCCGCACGATAAGCATAAAGGCCAATGTGTCGAAAGTGCTCACCCTGATCAGGCAAAATTTCCGCCGTGTTGGCAAAAGCCTCCCGGTCCCAGGGAATACTGGCGCGGCTGAAATAAAGTGCCATGCCTTGTCGGTCTTTCACCACTTTCACTGCATGCGGATCAAATAATTCGGCCGTGGTGGTAATCCGAGTGCAAACGGTGGCCATGCTCGCTGCGGAACAAGCCGCAAGATTTTCCGCTACCTGATGGATCACTGCCGAGGGCATCAATGGTTCATCACCTTGCAGATTCACCACAATATGCTCATCAGAAAATGTCAGTTTTTCTGCTACTTCCGCAATACGGTCAGTACCGGATTGATGTGCCACCGAAGTTAAACAGGTTTCGGCACCAAATTGCTGTGCGGCAGCTTCAATTTGTGAGCTGTCCGTAGCGATAATCACCTGTGCTGCACCGCTTTCCAGCGCACGCTCGTAAACATGCTGAATCATCGGTTTGCCTGCAATATCCAGCAGCGGTTTTCCCGGCAAGCGGGTTGCTGCATAACGTGCAGGAATGATGACGCTGAACTTCATACAATTTCCTCATCAGCAGCCAGTGCACGCGCTTCTTCTTCGAGCATTACTGGAATATCGTCACGAATGGGATACGCCAGCCGGTCTGCTTTGCACACCAGTTCTTTTGCATCTTTCAAATAAACCAACGGCCCTTTGCAAATGGGACATACCAAAATATCGAGTAGTTTTTTATCCACGTTATTTACCTGAAGTTGTTGTCTAAATTGTTTCCCAAAAGTATGTGTGATACACACTCAGCGTTTTATCAAACGCAAAATCAATGGAATAATACGTTCATCCAGTGTTGCATCAACCGGCACACACCAGTGTTGCTCTGTTGCAAATACCTGACATTTCACTGCATCTTTTTCCGTCATCAGCACGGGTAGCTCATCGCCAAAAATAATATCCTCCTGTGCAAAAGGATGATGGTCGGGAAACGCATGTTCAATCACTGTCATGCCCAACCCTTCCAGCTGACGAAAAAACCGCGCCGGATTGCCGATACCTGCGATGGCATGCACGGTTTGCCCGGCAAAACTATCCAGCGTCATCCGCCGCTTTGGTCGTTTCATATTGCGCACGGTGCCCGGAATCAAGTCCATGCGATATTCACGCACACTTGGCATACCATTGGTGACCACGGCATCCACCGAACGTAATCGGCTCAAGGGTTCCCGCAGCGGCCCGGCAGGCAGACAATGCTTGTTGCCAAAACGGCGTACACCGTCCACCACGGCAATTTCCATGTCACGCCCCAGTGCATAATGCTGCAAACCATCATCCGCCACGATGATGTCACACTCAGTGTGCGTCAGCAGTGCCTCGGCCGCTTCAACACGATTAGGCCCGACGGCCATGGGGCAGGCACAACGCCGCGACAGTAATACGGCTTCATCACCCACCATGCGCGGATCACTGTCTGCACGTACCTGTTGTGGCCAATGTTCCGCCTGCCCACCATAACCCCGACTCACAATGCCCGGGGTATAACCATTATTACGCAGCATATCCACCAGCCAGGTCACCAGTGGTGTTTTACCCGTGCCGCCTACCGAGATATTACCAACAATAATCACCGGAACAGGCAGATGGTATATTTTCAACAGACCCGCGCGGTATAACAGCCGCCGGGTTATTGCAACAAAGCAAAATAACCAAGACACAGGCAACAACAATAAAGGAATAAAACCTTTGTTGTACCAGTAATAATCCAGCCTTTTCACAATGCCTCACCCATCGGAATAAACAATGTCTGCTTGCGCCCTAACGCCTCTGCACCCTGGCCTGCACCGGGGTAACAAGCAATAAACCTAAATTAATTCAGGATAAATAAAAATGCTCTTAATCTTCATCAAACTGCATCTGATATAAAGATGCATAGTTTTTGCCCACAGCCAACAGTTCTGCATGAGTACCGGACTCAACAATTTCCCCATCACGCATCACCAGGATTTTATCTGCATTTTCAATGGTCGATAAGCGATGTGCGATCACCAGCGTTGTTCTGTTTTTCATCAGAATGCCCAAGGCATCCTGAATATAACGCTCGGATTCTGTATCCAGTGCCGATGTCGCTTCATCGAGAATCAGTATAGGCGCATCTTTCAGCAAGGCACGCGCAATGGCGATGCGTTGACGCTGACCGCCGGATAACAACACACCTTTATCTCCCACTTGGGTTTGATAACCTTCAGGCAATTCAGCGATAAATTCATCAGCATGTGCGGCCCTGGCAGCAGCAATAATCTTTTCTTCAGAGTGGCTGGCCAATGCGCCATAAGCAATGTTGTTAAACACCGTGTCGTCAAACAGGGTGATATCCTGGCTCACCAGGGAAATGTGATTGCGCAAGTCATCCAGTTTCAGTTCCTGTATCGGCACACCATCCAGCAGAATCTCGCCCTGACTGATGTCATAAAAACGTGGCAACAGACTGACCAGTGTCGATTTACCACTGCCGGAGCGCCCTACCATGGCGACAGTCTCTCCTGCGGCGGCGGAAAAACTGATGGACTTCAGCACATCACCTTTAGCCTGGTCGTAACTGAAAGTGATATCCCGAAACTCAATATCACCTTTTACCGGGGACAGTGTTTTTGTACCGGTATCTTTTTCCGCCTCTTCATCCAGCAATAAAAAGACACTTTGCGCAGCGGCGATGCCCTGTTGCACCGTAGATTGCACCATGGTCAGGCGTTTCATCGGTGCCAGCAACAACATGCTGGCAGCTAAAAAAGACATGAATGTGCCTACGGTCAATGTCTCCAGCAGCTCTTCCGAAGTGGCGACATACAAAATCACCGCCACACCACAGGCACCCAGAAATTGTGAAACCGGCACACTGATGGCGCGCGTTGCTGCCAGTTTCATATTCTGCCGACGATTAAATTCATTGGCTTTGGCAAACTGTTTATCTTCACATGTTTCACCACCAAATATTTTTACCACGCGATGACCTTCGGTGATCTGCTGTGATAGCTGTGTCACATTACCCATGGAGGCCTGAATACGCTGACTGATGTGGCGAAAACGTTTGCTCACCGCAACCACCAAAAGGGTAATTACCGGACCTAACACCAAAAAGACAATCGCCAATTTCCAGCTGGTATAAAACATCAAAATCAGCAACCCGATAATCGTAAACGTATCACGCACTACAATGGTAACCGCCTTGGTGGCTGCCTGAGCGACACGTTCTACGTCATAAATCAGTTTTGAGGTTAATTGGCCGGAGGCATTGCGGTCATAAAATGCGGTGGGCAGGCGCATTAAACGGGTAAACATCTGCTTGCGCATGTCGCGGATAATATTACGCCCGACATGTTCCATACCGTAGGTAGAAACAAAACCCGCCAGCCCCCGGACAATAAAAATACCCATAAAGGCAAAGGGTAACCAGCGAATAACCTCGGGATCTTTCTCCACAAAACTG
This sequence comes from Gammaproteobacteria bacterium, assembly GCA_015487095.1. Classification (GTDB taxonomy): domain Bacteria; phylum Pseudomonadota; class Gammaproteobacteria; order SZUA-152; family SZUA-152; genus SZUA-152. The sequence continues at coordinate 6,628 of WFQM01000281.1, forward strand.
CCATCCAGCATGGGTTTTATGATCCAGGCCATGCCTGCTTCAGTGCTGGCAACCACGGCCATGCCGATGATCGCCAGAATAAAGACAGAGGAATACTGCCAGGCGTAACCCAGCAGGCGTTTGTAAACCTGGGTGGGAGACATGGGGTCAGTTCCGGGTTTCACGCACGAATGAGCAAAAAAATCACTGCTCTTCGGGGGTGCGCGTTGTGGCGAAGTTCAGGTGGATAAACCCAAGCCGGCTGGCGGCATCCATGACCGTTATCACCGACTGGTGCGGTGTTTTTGCATCGGCACTGAGGATGATCGGCGGGTCTTTGCGATCCCCTGCCACTTCCTGCATGGCCTTCATCAGGGTGGTCAACTTGGTGTTGATCACTCGTTTGTTATTAACGTAATACGTGCCTTCGGCATCCACGGTCACCTGCATGACAAAATCGTCTGCCACTTTTTTGTCCGTCGTGGCCTGTGGCAGCATGATTTCAATTTCGGATTCACGTTCAAAGGTGGTGGACACCATAAAAAAGATCAACAACAAAAACACCACGTCGATAAGCGGCGTGATGTTAACGTCCAGTGCTTCTTTTTGCTTGGGTGAAATATTCACGATTGTTAACAGGCAGCTCAGGGTGCAGGAGGTGCCGAGGCGGGCACGACCACATCGGATTCACGATCACCGTGAATCACTTCCACCATTTTGATAGCCTCCTGTTCCATATACACCACCAAACCATCAATGAGTCCACGGAAATAACGATGGGCCATCAGAGCAGGAATCGCCACCGACAGACCAGCGGCCGTGGTGATCAGTGCTTCGGAAATACCTCCGGCCAGCACGGCGGGATTACCCACGCCCTGGGACGTAATCACGCTGAATACCTTGATCATGCCGATGACCGTGCCTAACAAGCCCAACAAGGGTGTAATTGCCGCGATAGTACCCAGGCTGTTCATGTAACGTTCAAGCTCATGCACCACATGACGGCCGGTTTCCTCGATGCTTTCTTTCATCACCTCGCGGCTGTTATTGACATTGCTCAACCCCGAGGCCAGCACTTGCCCCAGTGGAGAACTGTTACGTATCGTGCTGATCTGCTCACCGGAAAGCTTCCCTTTGGATTGCAAGTGCCAGATTTGTGCCACCAGATGCTTGGGAAGAATACGCTTGCGCTGCAATGACCATAGCCGCTCGCCAATAATGGCCAGGGCCACGATGGAACACAAAATGATGGGAACCATCAACCAGCCGCCGGATTGTACGATTTCAAACACGAATACTTGCCCTCTGATGTCAATTACTGTCTTTTTAACAGCAAAACGTGAAATGACTTTGCAAACAGGGCGCTACTTTAGCAGAGACCTTATTTTGCAGAAAGGTTTTGTCGGCAGGTTATGCTGAAAGACGCAGAAACTTTGGCCTGGCATCTGTTATTTTACATGCCAATAGCGCGCAGCTTGCTGACGATGGGTAATCACAGCCTCCAGACCGGTTTTATTGCCTAATTGCAATCCGATGGCCCCGTGCTGCGCCGTATCAAACAGGCGCACCTGTCGATCTGTATAACGCTGCACAATACGTGCTTTGGGAAAACCGTAACGATTACGGTAACCCACGGGAAACAACGCTATGGCGGGCGATACCGCCGCCAAAAATGCCGGAGTGGACGAAGTATTGCTCCCGTGGTGCGGTGCCACCAGTACATCACTGGCCAGTTTGTTGCCAAACACCCGCACCAGCTCGTTTTCTGCTGCCCGTTCAATATCCCCGGTAAATAACACACTGTGCTCACCTGCCTGCACTCGCAACACGCAGGAGTGGTTATTGTCTTTGCGCCCCCCCGTATAAACGTGTTCACCCGGATTCAGCATCACAAACATCACCCCGTCCCACTGCCAGCTCTGCCCGGCATGACACGATTCAGCGCCATCAATGCGTTGCGGCACACTGCCAAGTACTTGCCCTGTCGGTATGCTTGCCCTCAGACCGGCCACTCCTCCCATGTGATCATTATCACCATGGCTCACCACCAGCGTATCGATATACCGCCGTCCCTGCGCACGCAGATATGGAGCAACCACCGCCTCACCGGTATTTAAACCGCTGGAAAATCGTGGCCCCGTATCAAATACCAGTACGTGATTTTGTGTCTGCACCACCGCCGCCAGTCCTTGCCCCACATCCAGCAAAGTGAAACGCGCCTGCCCTTGCGGAATGACTGCCGGGGACACAAACAACAACGGCAATAATCCAGTCAAACCCACCCAGCGTGCCGGTACACCGCGCGGTGCCAGCAGCCAGAAAATGCCAATAACAGCCACCGGCATCGCCCACAACGGCGGAGCCATCTGCTGCCATGCCGCCAGTTTCCATCGTGCGAGTCCATCCAGCCACCACCACAGCACATCCAGACTCAATGTTGACAGGCTCAGCAGCCATTCGCCCACAGTGACAGAAAAACCCAGGCTGATACTGCCCAGCAGCGTCAATGGCACAGTGACCAGACTAACCCATGGCACCGCCAGCAAGTTGGCCAACGGCGCAATCAGGGAGGCTTGCTGAAACAACAGCAACAGCGCAGGGAACAGACCCACGGCCACCAGCCATTGCACCCGTCCCCAACGCCACCAATATGAATTCATCGCCAACCGGCCAGACATGCCGTACACAATCACCGCCACTGCGCCAAACGACAACCAGAAACCGGCAGCCACAACTGCCAGCGGATCAATCATCAATACCAGCAACAAGGCCAATGCCAGTAAATTTGAAGGACGTGTGTGACGCTGCACAATAATCGCCAGCATCACTACCGCCACCATTACCAACGCCCGCTGCGTAGGCACGGAAAAACCGGCGAGCATGGCGTACACTGTGGCGGCCAGCAAAGCTGCCACAGCGCCAGCTTTGGCAGCCGGCCAACGGACCACTGCATGGGCTGAAAAACACCACAGCCTGCGCATCAGAAAAAAGGCAAAACCTGCTACCAGCCCAACGTGCAAACCGGAAATAGCGACCAAATGATTAGTGCCAGTACGAGTCAGCACGTCCCACTGCGATTGACTGATTTGCTGACGGTCTCCAATGGCCAGAGCCAGTACAATACCGCGCAACGGGTGATCATCAAGACTTGCAAGAATCCGGGAACGCAGCGTTTCCCGCAATTGCTCCACCCGGTAAGCGTTGGCCGCTGGAGACAAACGCTGATTTACCGGGGCCGTAGCGTCTACTGACAGACCTTTCGCAGAACTTTTTGCCATATAACGCACATAACCTTTGGCACGAATGCCCTGCCGGAATAACCAGGCCTCGTAATCAAACCCTCCGGGGTTGGAAAAACCGTGTGGGCGTTTCAGACGTACTTGCAGACGCCAGCGCTCGCCCACATGAACAGACGGTATTTCGTAGCCCTTGCGTGGATACCAACTCAGCAACAATTTTCCCGGCACGGCTTGAACTTCGCCCTGCCAGTGCAAACTTTGCGGAACAAACTGGAAATGCAACCGACGCCCTTGCTGCTCCGGCAACGAGGCAATATATCCCTCCACGATGACATCCTGCCCTTCCAGTTCCGCTGGCAACGATCCCGCCAATAATTGATGGGCAATAAGGCTGGCCATGAAGAAACCCATGCCGGTGCCGATAAACAAACTCATCGCGGCTGACCAGGAATGTCTCCGAAACAGCCAGGCCAAAAGGATCATCACCAGCAATGCCATCAGTAAACCTGCCAGGAACACCTTGCCCGGTAACACCGTTAATTGCTGTAGGCTCGCAGTACCAATCAAAAATCCCAGCGCTATTCTGCGCATTATCCACGTCCCTGTGTTGTACTTGAGTTACCCTTATCTGCTGTCATCGGGACACCCCCTTTCCCGATGTCTGAAATTGTGGATAATGGCCCACCGTGCCGCTCAATAGAAACAAGCCACCCGCATGCCAAAACGATTGATCAAACGCTTCATGCCGAATCAACAAAAGATTCGCAACCATAAGCATTTGCAATTTCTCGGCGTCCTGCTGCACGACCCCAACATATTCCACCTAAACCGGCGTTCGGTCTCCGGCGCATTCAGCGTCGGCCTGTTTATGGCTTTTGTGCCTATACCGCTGCAAATGATATTCGCCGCCATTGGGGCCATTGTATTACGAGTGAACCTGCCCATTTCTGTGGCACTGGTATGGATCACTAACCCGCTGACCATCCCCCCCATCTATTATTTTACCTACAAAGTGGGCACCTGGATCTTGCAAACACCCGTGCGGGATATCCAGTTTGAATTATCGACTCACTGGCTAATGGGAGAGCTGGGCCTGATTTGGCAACCACTGCTGTTAGGCTGCCTTGTCACCAGTACAGTGCTTGCCCTGCTCGGCAATTTATCAATTCGCCTGTTTTGGCGCTTGTATGTCAACCAGAGCTGGCGCAAGCGCCGACAGGATCGTGCAGAGAGAAAAAGACAAAAAAAGCAAAAAAATAATACCGGGTGATGATATTAAATCAGGGTAACTACTCGGCTCACCCTTCGATTTACCTAATTGCTGCGTCAAAAGCACTGCCAATTTCCTGCACTGATGGGCCAGAACTGCACAATATTTTGATACACTCTTGAGCCAGAATAAACCACACAGGCCATAAAAACACAGTGACACCCGGTTACAGGCTGGCAAAAAGTTGCCAACCATAGAACGAGACAATGAATATCATGATATCCAACAACACATATTACGAATACAAAATAAAAAATGGTGACACATTTTCCGGCATTGTACACCGCATGTTTGGTCATGCTCAGAACGATACCCGATACAAGGAAACGGTCAAATATCTTCTGACACTGAACCCTCAGATAAAAAATCCGGACCGCATCAGAGCAGGTGATATGTTACGTTTGGGTGTACTGCCACCCACACCTCAACCCGTAAAATCGAACCCGATAATACCGCCCACCTTTATCACGGAATCCGTGCATCCCAATGACATGGAAAGCTTTTGGATGCTTGCCTGGCTGGAACAAAATGCGAATTTTTTGACCATTCCCGGAGGTATTGTTGCAGGCTCAGCAGGAAACCTGCTCAGCCCCGGCAATGTTGGCCTGATCAATGAAGTCAGTGACCAATACGCCAAGTACAAATCAGGAAACATCACAAAAGCACAATATGATTACCGGCGCAAAAAAGCACTGGACCGACTCAAAAAAAATATAGGACCGTTTGAAGACGTACTCTTCGGCAAACATACCACTCATGAAAGCATTCGCATTGCGCGAGCGGGCGGCATTCCTGCGACAGCCAACATTACCCAACACGCCAACAAGTTAAAAAGTCTGGCGGCTGTCAGCAAAGGAGCTGGTATTGCTCTGGTAGGCGTGGGACTAACCGCCGCCTGTATGCAAATCGCCAGTACCGCCGACACTCAGGAGAAAAATAAAATATTTGTTGAGACCATTACAAGTACAGTAATCGGGGGCCTTGCAGGCATTGGGGTTGGCATATTTTTGATTTTCAACCCGATTAGCTGGGGAGCAGCTATTGTCTTGGCGACAAGCAGTGTCGCAGCAAGTTATGCGAGTGGGAAAGGTGCAAGCTTTTTAGCTTATGATGTCTTCGGCATGGAGGTTGACCTTGTCTCTGGCGCAGGTGTCGACAGAATCTGTCAATAATGCTGGATTCACCGATTAAAATAATAGGAGTGATTTTTTTTGTCCTGCTGGCTGGTCTAACATTAATTCTTTTATTGACCTTTATTATGCATTTTTTGATGCCCCGAAATGTACTGAAAACTTACTTTAAGGAACCCTATTTTAAGCTTGGGGAAATCGCCATGCTTACTGGTTTTCCTTTTGGTTATATAAGAACTTCAATGTTCATGGGAGTTCTGGGGTTTCCTGCCAGTGGAAAAAAAAGGGGGATGGAAAATGCGTATAAACTGGCACCCGTGTGGTATTGCACACTATCGAAATACATCACTGTTTTTTTTGTCGTTGGCTTTTCATTATTTATATTAATTACGGTAATTTTGAGTGTATATATGTTGTTATATGAATAAAAGTAAATTCCCCCAACAACCCAGAAATCAAAATGGGGGTGACAGGATGTGCTGTCATCAACGGATTGATATCAAATAAACTACCCCACAGCACCAACAATAGGCGCTTAAGGCGAGCTGGCGGGGGTATTAACATTAATAACGTCACCCCGGCGGAGCCTGTGCCGGGTTTGATCCGGTCGCCGGGGTCCAGGGATTTACACCTCTGGATTCCGGCTAAAAATATGCTGGAATACCCAAAGCGCTTCGCGGGGCAGTCGCTGCGGGCAGCAGGGAATCAAAC
>WFQM01000282.1 GCA_015487095.1 Gammaproteobacteria bacterium
GGCAAGATACACCAGACACAGGCAGAACAGGATTAACAAACTCATGCGATCAGAGCCGCCATTATATGGGCCTTGAAAACGATGCAACATTGCCAGCCCCAATAAAAACAACAAAACGGCAATCCAGGTGGTTTGAAAACCGATTATCAGCAACACGGCCAAAACAAAGCGCGGTATAAACAGGCGCTGTTCATTGGGGAAACTTTTGAAATGCTCAATGCTTTGCTGGGCAAAGGCAAAGCCCAGTAAAATTTCAGTCAGCCGAATGGCATCATCGAAGCTCACGTTTTATCCTGTGCGGATAACGGTTGAATACGTGAATGAAAAACCACTTGTTGCTGAAAACGAGAGTCTTGTCGCTGTACCAGCAACAGTCGAAATTGTAAGTGTGTTGTTTTTTCCGTCAAACCGGAATGATTGCTCTTGAGTTCAGTAATAATACGCTTCAGGATTTCATCTTCACTGTGTTGCGTTGGCTGTTGTACAATGCGCTCGGCACAGCTAACCAGAAACAGTGACTCATTACGCTCCGGGTTCCAGAACATGCGCCCGAGCATTTGCAGAAATGAAAGATGTGCCGGGCGTGGACGAAACTCGTGCCATTCACAGTGCTCATCCGAAGGTGGGTTTGCTGAATTCAGCAGTACAAACTGTATGCGCGGCGAAGGTGCGATCACGTCGAAGAATCGCCAGGAGGGAATCACCGCAGGCAGGAGCAGTTTCAGGATATGAAACATGATCAGAAAGCCATGATTAACGACCCTTTTCCGCTTTTCCTGCCATTTTTAAGCGTACACGTAATTCTCGAAAAGTTTCCCGGTCCAGGGCATCCGGGGCTAATGTAAACGTTAACATGCCGGGTTTGTTTTCCTGCCGAAAATTCAGCACTACCAGCCATGGATGCACATAGGTGGATTCATGCAGGCTTGCTTCCATTTTTTCACCTCCAGCGGTTTCCAGAAGCCACTCACCATCCGTCTGCCAGATGAGCGTCTGTACACCGCCCTCCCCCATTCTGCCCGGCTGTTTACGCAGCGCAATGACCAGACTCACCAGCAACACTACTGCAATGGTGATTTTTATCGGCAGGCTTAAATCCAGTGGGAACAATACCGCAATAGCGCCGAGATGACCGGCGATCAAAAGCCCGATAAGAATGCGGGATGCTTCAGGTTGCAGCTTGAGCGGCTGCGCGTATTTTGTTGACGACATTGGCGGTATCCGGGTCTGCGGGCACGGTTCGGCCCATCAGGTATTCGAGTAACAGATTATCGTGACAGGTTAACAAGTTTTCAAACTGATCGCGCTCATTTTCTGCCAGCTCATCAAAACCACGACTGAGAAAACCGTGCAGCATGTCATCCAGTTCCAGCATACCTCGGCGACATTGCCAGTGTATGCGATTTTTACTGGCAGTGGATATCACACCAGGTGCTTCAACATCATTTTTTTGATGTTACCAATTGCCTGGGTGGGATTAAGTCCTTTGGGGCACACGTCCATACAGTTCATGATGCTGTGACAGCGGAATAAACGATACGCGCCTTCAAGTTCTTCCAGGCGTTCGGCGGTGGCCTGATCACGACTGTCTGCCAGGAAACGCCAGGATTGCAACAAGGCTGCCGGGCCACGGAATTTGTCCGGGTTCCACCAGAACGAGGGACAGGCCGTTGAGCAGGCACCGCATAAAATACATTCGTACAGGCCATCAAGCTGATCACGTTGCTCGGGCGTTTGCAGATATTCCGTTTCCGGCTCGGGATCATGCACGGTGAGCCAGGGTTTGACAGAGCGGTACTGGTGATAAAACTGACGCATATCAACAACAAGATCCCGCACAATGGGCAGCCCCGGCACCGGGCGTACTTCAATCGGTTCTTTGAGTGACTTCAGCGGGGTAATGCAGGCCAGTCCATTACGGCCATTGATATTCATCGCATCAGAACCGCATACACCTTCGCCGCAGGAGCGCCGAAAGCTAAGGCTGTCGTCTTCCTCTTTAATGCGAAACAGTGCATCCAGCAACATGTCTCCCGAGTTAAACCCGTCCAGCGTGTATTCCTGCATACGCGGTTTTTTATCGGTCTCGGGGTTGTAGCGGTGAATCAAAAATCGCATGGTACGGTTCTCTTGATAACGGGTGTTCTGCACTATTATAGCGTAGCAATTCCTGTGATTAATTCCCTTGACCATTATTTTCCAGGCGCTCTTTTTCACGCGCCTTGATGTCAAACCTGTTCGGCTTGCCTTCTTTCCAACGCACTTCCCGCGGTGAAAGAGGTGGGAATTTAACGCCGCGATCAATCAACTGTTGTTTGACTTTTAAGGCCCAATCGTAGGCGGGGTATTCGGGGCTAAGTAAGTTTTTAGAAAGTTTATTATGTACGCTCCAGGCAATATCTCCGCGAGTCGCATCACGTGCGGTATAATCCACGCCTTGCTCGATCAAATAATGCACCATCTCGAATCGATTAATGTCAGCCCCATACAAAGCACTGTTGGCACCTGATCGATTCGTCAAATTAATATCCGCCCCAAAACGCATCAGCATCTTGATCTGCTCCATCCGTTCTCCAGCGACTGCTGCAAAGATTGCGGGGTGACCATCGCTGTCCACCGCGTTGGCACCCCCTCCCCCTTCCAGCAGGATCAGTAATAATTCATCGTCATTGCCACCGGTAACCATTGTCATGGGAGTATCCCCATTCGAGTCGGCAAAATTCGGATCCGCGCCCAGTGTGATGGCTAGACGCATGGCAGCTTTATCCTTTTGCATGATCAGCCAGAACAAGGGAGTAATGCCTTCTTCACCATGCACATTCAGCGACAAACCTTGTTCGATAAGCGCGCGCGCCTTGTTTTCATCGCCTTTTTCAATGGTGCGAATGAGCTCCACTATATCGGGTTTAAAAAAATCAGTGAGTTTCATGGTTTTTCCTGTAAGTCCACAACTGACCAGCACACCCAAAAGAAGGCTGGCGAGGAGTGCAAGGGGCTTTTTGAGGGTTAACATAATCGCTATTATTCTCTCACTTGGAGGAGAGGGTGTTAATGTCTTCTTTCTTCTGTGCTTCTATACCATCAATGACCTGATCCATGCCATGGCGGGTGACAGGGTTTCCACCATTGACACTGGGCAGAGTTTTCATCTCACCCACCGCTTCAGGTAGTTTTGGTAATGCTTTACTCAACAGATAACCAAGTCCCGCGCCGACCAACCCACCGGCGAGCGCACCGCTCCCTGCTCCCAGCCCATTCAGCACTTTGTTACCATGGCGCTGTGTGCCGGTCAGCACGTCACCCTCCACAGCCCGGGTCTGTATTAATTTTCCGGTAGCTTCATTGACCATGCCACCTTTGCGGACGGCGGTTTCGGGGTGTAACCCTGCTGCGTTGTAGGTATAACCTTTAACCCCCGTCACGGCTGTCGCTGCGGATGCCAAACCACCACCTAGGGAATGACCAACAGTGACGAAACTCCCTTCTAAAGTTTTATTGGTTAATTCAGCCAAATACATAGCCTGATCGTATTGATCTGTTTCCTGACCAACCCCCCTGAGCAATATTGGCTCGCCAATCTTCCCAGCCTGTTACCTTATTATTGGTGCCCCGGTAGGTCAGCATGGTTTCACCATTAATCTCCGACTCAAACAGCGCGGCACCAAAACCCGTTTTTTTACTGGTAAAAGTCGCATTTTCCAGCCCCGGTATTTCTTTGGGGTCCAGCAGATTCAGCCCGGTGGGTGCTTCGGGGAGTGCATCAATATGCTCACGATTAAACTCGTCCACTCTATAAACATAGGCTGCTGATTCCGCACGCAGGATATTGTCATTATTATCAAGCAATCGTGCGGCAGCGGCTTGTTGTTCCGGAGTGTCATTAGCATTGGCGGCTAGCTGCTTTCGCTCCTCGTAGTTTTCTTTGCGTTTTTCTGTGTCGCTTTTGACCACTGGGGGCGGTGGCACATACCCGGGCTCTTCATGCGGTCCCAGAGTATAGGATTTGGGTGTGTACTCTTCAACAGGCAGGTCTTCCGGGCAGGTACGTTTTGGCGGTCTGCTTTCAGGTTGTTGTTCGAGCAGGAAAAACTGCCTGTCCATCAATGCCTGAGCCATGGCCGCTATTTGTGGGGTGATGGCGTGCGGCTTTTGTATTCCTTTTACTTTTGTTTCAGCTTTTCGTGTTTGTTTGACGGGCTCCGGGTTTGCAGTGGCAATACCCATGGTCATGGACAGTTCATTCAGGCGGGTTGAGTCTATGTTGAGGTCAGCCAAAAAACGGACGGCTTGTTGTTGGTCGCTGAATTTTTTAATGATAGGACTGGACTCAACCAGCAATACGCTGGGAGGTACCAGCGTGTAGTTACTGCCTTTTACTGCGGATAATAAAGGAAACTGAACGGGCGGCTTGTCGCTGTCTTGTCCATCGAGGTGTTTAACGGGATAAAGCTTTATAATGCCCAAAAACAGTAACCGGCTGGCGCGGCCTTTGTCTGTATTTTTGAAGGTGTTGTTGGCAAAGTCGCGCCCATGAAAGGAACAGCCTGCTACCAGCCTTCGCCAGTAATCCGGATAAACATCCAGACGATCAACAAAACGTTCTGCCATCGTCGCACTCCAGAATTCTTTTGGCTCAATGTCGGTATGTAACGGGGAATCACCCATAACATGAACCCGGTAATAATGCTTTTTAAATTCGTCGTGGATGATATTGTGAAGTCTCATAAGGCTGGTGTCTGTAATTGGGGAGAGGCTGTTAATATCTTCTTTCTTCTGTGTTTCAATGGCGTCTTTGATACTTTCGTGAGCCAGTAATACAGCAGTTTTCCTGACCAAGTCAAAAAAACAGGAATTTTTTGACATTCAATACATTGATTTTATTTTTACTGCTCTCTTCACGAACTTCTGACTTTCATATCTGCCACACCAGCAATCTTATTGAGATTACCTGACAAACTGTGATTCGATTATTTCATAGTTACTTTTTTTTATTTTAATTTCAAACCCTGGCACTCCATCTGAAGCCCCTCTAAATCCTGGAGAAACGGCTTTAGGGCTAAAATTTATAATGTGGCAAACATCAACTTCGCCAATCGTTACAATATAGTTTTCCCACTTCACATTTAGCTTTTTCTCAAATTCATTACATGCAATTTCTATAGACTTGGCCATTACACCGCTAAATACATTGCTCTCATTACTAAATACATTCATTAGTGTGGGTATCGTCACCCGCATTTTCCTTTTCATTATCATCATTGCCACAACGGCTAATCAGCCAGTTGTAGTAAGTCAACAATGCGGGTTTGTTATGTGTTTTCTGATTCCCACGGTCCTTCGTGGAAAGGCATGCCAATGTAACCCTGAGACCTGCGTAACATCCGTTAATAAAAAGTCTCTTAATAAACACGCGGTTTGGGCGGAAAGGTGTCTACCGTCATCGGCTTGGTACGCACTGGCTTGTATTCGATGTGGCCATCAGTGTGGTACAGGCTGTGTTTCATCCAACGCTCATCATCCCGTTCAGGGTAGTCCATGCGGGAGTGCGCGCCACGGCTTTCCTCTCGCGCCAGCGCGCATTCAACGGTGGCAAGCCCTAGCCCCATGAGATTTTCCAGCTCCAGTGCTTCGATGCGTGCCGTATTAAAGACTTTGCTTTGATCTTTCAAGCGAGCATCTTTTACCCGTGTCACCAATGTCCGTATTTTTTCGACACCTTCGCTCAAAATGTCTTTGGTGCGGAATACACCACAATAGTGTTCCATGGCCCTTTGTAATTCATCACGCAAACCATCAACAGATTCACCGTCGCCGGTTTTTTGCCAATGGCCTATACGTTTCATGGCTTCTTCCACCGTGGATTCATCAAATGGCCGGTGATAACGGTTTTCTTTAAGATATTCGATCACATGATTACCCGCTGCACGACCGAATACCACAATGTCCAACAGTGAGTTACCTCCCAGGCGATTGGCTCCATGTACTGACACACAAGCACATTCACCTACGGCATATAGGCCGGGAATGGCTTCTTCGGCACTCTGTTCCAGCGGCACCACTACCTGTCCATAACGATTTGTGGGAATCCCCCCCATGGTGTAATGCGCGGTGGGAAATACCGGAATGGCCGCTTCGATAGGGTCTACATGTGCAAAGGTCATTGCCATGTCCCGAATGCCGGGCAGACGTTTTTTAATCACATCCGTACCCAGGTGATCCAGTTTAAGCATCACATGGTCGGCATCGGGCCCACAGCCTCGACCCTCACGCACTTCAATGGCAATGGCACGACTCACTACATCACGACTGGCCAGATCTTTGGCATGCGGTGCATAGCGTTCCATAAAACGCTCACCATTTTTGTTCACTAAATAACCACCTTCGCCGCGCACGCCTTCGGTAATCAGCATGCCTTTGCCAGCGATACCGGTGGGATGAAACTGAAAAAACTCCATGTCCTGCACGGGAATACCGGCACGCAGGGCCATGGCAATACCATCACCGGTATTGATGCGTGCATTGGTATTGGTGCGAAACAATTGCCCCACGCCACCGGTTGCCAGCAATGTGGTTTTCGCTTCGATGATCAGCGGCTCGCCCGTTTCGATGCACAGCACCACCGCACCGAGAATGTAACCATCAGCGTCTTTCAGCAAATCAATGGCGAAATATTCGTCAAAAAAATGGGTTTTGGCGCGGATGTTCTGTTGATACAGGGCATGCAAAATGGCATGCCCTGTACGGTCTGCGGCTGCACAGGTACGTGCGGCCTGTTCGCCGCCAAAATCCCGGCTTTGTCCACCAAAAGCCCGTTGATAAATCTTGCCATTGGCCAGACGAGAAAAAGGCACACCGGCGTGCTCCAGCTCCACCACCAGATGTGAAGCGGCACGGCACATGTATTCAATGGCATCCTGATCGCCGAGATAATCACTGCCCTTAACCGTGTCATACATATGCCAGTGCCAGTTGTCCGGCATCACATTGCCCAGTGCCGCATTCATACCGCCCTGGGCTGCAACGGTGTGTGAGCGCGTGGGAAAAACCTTGGATACCACCGCCACATTGGCTTCGGCCTCGGACATCTGCAAGGCCGCACGCAAACCGCCCCCACCTGCGCCGATCACCAGCGTGTCAAACTGCCGCCGTTCAATATTCAAAGCACTCATTCCATTCCTGCCAGCAACAATATACGCACGGTCCACAGACCCATGATGCCTAGCCCCAAAGCAAATACGATTAACAACACATAGCGCGTAGAAGCGGATTTAACGTAGTCGATCACCACATCCCGCCCACCGACCCAGGCATGCGTCAGCAACGAAAAAACAAACAATAACAGTGCAATATTGGCTGCCGGATGGGCAACCCAGGTACGCCATGTTTCAAAAGTAATCGTCTGCCCGCCCCAGACAAAGGCAAACATCACCAGAAAAACCACGATGTAAAGCGCTGTCAGCCGTTGCATCAACCAGGAGCGCAGGCCGGAAGATGCCCGCCAACTCACAACGGCATCCCGGGCAACACACCAAAAATCAGGCCTGCAAGCAATGCGGTCAGCAACAGCGCACCCACATGTACCAGCCATGCGGTTTTTCGTGCGGCAGCACGTTCAATACCCAGGTCAAAGTCCAGCAGCATAAAACGAATACCCGCCAGAATATGGTGCGTCAGTGCCCAGCCCAGCAGCACGGCGAGAAGTTTAAGTACGGGACTGGCGAGCAAATCCGCCACCTGTGAAAAACCCGCCTGATTGCTAAGGGATAAATTCAGCAGATAAACCAGACCGGGCAACGCCAGAATCATTAACACACCGCTGATTCGGTGAAAAATGGAGACCACTGCCATCACCGGCTGGCGTATCCGAAGAAGATTGAGAAAAACCGGTCCGCTGTCAGTGGTGCTCATTGATTATCTATGCAGGTTGAAATTCTGTTTATTTTGTTTATTCAACATATTCATAAATCGATATTACGAGCCGAATCATTATTCGCTATCATTAACCGAACTCTACACAAGGTCAATGAGCAAACCCAAAAATATGACACACAATAACTGGCAGCAATTTCTAACCACGCAGGGTGCCCATTGGGATGACACCGGAAATAGTGATACACACCACAGTCAGGTACAGTATTTCGGCGATGACCCTGGCAATACCGCAGTAGAAAAACGCACGGCATTGGCGGGAACGCAAACCATTCTATGCGACCTCTCCCACTATAGTTTGATTCAGGCCGTTGGCCCGGAAAGCGAAAGCTTTTTACAAAACCAGTTTTGTAACGACGTGCATCAGGTCTCAACACTACAAAGCCAGCTTAACGCCTACTGCACTCCCAAAGGACGTGTGCTGGCCTTTTTCCGTTTGTTTCAACGTGAAGATACTTATTTCCTGCGGTTACCCCAGGAAATTCTCGACCCCACACTCAGTCGTCTGCGCATGTATGTAATGATGACAAAGACCACATTAAGCAATGCCAGCGACACGCTGGCACGCATGGGTTACGCGGGTCCGCAAGCCGGTCAGCAGCTTCGCGCATTGTTTGACGCCGTACCCACCACCACCGATGCAGTTACACACACCGCTGGCCTGACGATAATCTGCATTCAGGCCGACACCCGTTTTGAGATTTACGGCGATGAAACGGCGTTGCAAAATCTCTGGCAGCAACTGGCCCATAACGCCACACCCGTGGGTGCCGGTGCCTGGGAACTGCTCGACATTCATGCCGCCCTGCCCGATGTTTATACACAAACTCAGGAAGCCTTCGTACCGCAAATGCTCAACCTGCAAGCCATCAATGCCCTGAGTTTCAAAAAAGGCTGTTATCCCGGACAGGAAATTGTCGCGCGCATGCATTACCTGGGCAAACTCAAACGACGTATGTTTATCGCACATACGGAGGATGCCGCACCGATTCAGGCGGGAGACACACTGTATGCCGAAGGTTCCGAATCCGGCCAGGGTGTCGGCAAAATCGTACGCACCCAGACCAGCCCGGAAGGCGGCAGCGACATGCTGGCGGTTATCGAAATCAGCAGCGCTGAAGAACGGCCCTTACGCTTACATGACACCAATGGCCCATTGCTAAAACTGTTAACCTTGCCCTATGTAATAGAGGAAGCACAATAAACAGTGTATTTTTCAATCACAAAAGCGCGAATATAGAACAACTATTCCTGCACTTTTGTTCAATCAGAAAGAACGAATACGCACTAAATCCGGGCGCTAAACCGAGAAGTTATTATATGTATGCGCCTAAGTTAACAAATTCGTAGGTTGGTGGTGAGCTTGCGAACCCCAACATCAGCGGCCCTGTTGGGGTTCGCAAGCTCACCGCCAACCTACAATAAGCAAGAAGTTTTGGCTTAACTTACACAGCATGGGTGCATGCACTCTGAAGAGCACACCAAAGGATGTAGAAAAATGGATGTCGTAAAGCTGATTACAGAAATCCTGACAGACCTGAAAGCAAACCGTCTCAAGCTCCCCGCGCTACCGCAGGTAGCGTTAAAAATTAACAGTATCATCGATGGCCCCGATGCCACCGCCAAAAAAATTGCCCAGGTTATCAGTACCGATACCGCACTCTCTGCCCGCATGATTCAGGTAGCCAACAGCCCGATGTTTCGTGTCGGCTCTACGGCAGAAAATGTGCAAACCGCCGTTACCCGTATGGGTATGGGAACCGTACGCAACATTGTGACTTCATTTTTGGTCAGCCAGCTTTTTCACACAAAACATGATGTACTCAAAAAACGCCTTATGCGAGTGTGGAGTCACAGCGCCCATGTGGCCGCCATCAGCCATGTACTTGCTAACCGGTTTAGCAAATTAAAACCGGATGAAGCCATGCTGGCAGGACTGGTACATGACATTGGAAAGCTGCCACTGATCCTGAAAGCTGAAGACCATACAGAACTGGCGAATGATTCCGCATGTCTGGATACTCTGGATGAAAAACTGCATCCGGCACTGGGTAAAGTGATTGTGCAAACCTGGGGCTTTGCACCCGACATGGTGACCGCCGTCGCCGAACATGAAAACCTCACACGCGATTCAGAAAAAATCGATCTCGCCGATGTTGTCACCGTTGCTAACCTGCTCAGCTATGTCGGTAAACAGCATCATAATACCCAAACAAACTGGGCTGAAATACCCGCCTTCAATAAACTCGATCTCGGCCCGGAAGATAGCATTGCCGCACTGGAAGAGGCGCGTGATGAAATTGCAGAAATCGTGAAGTTATTGAGCCCCTGACAAAACCCACACCAACCATATAGAAAACCATCATTTTCATTTTGCGTGAGAATACCGTCATTCCGGTATGTTGTTAGCCGGAATCCAGAGATTTAAACCCTTGAGAAAATCGTTCCAGCACATTGGGAGCTTATGTTGTGGTGGTACTGACAAGTGGCGTGTTATAAACGCAGAGATCGCAAAGGCGCAGAGGACGCAGAGAAAAACACTAAAAACTCTGCACCCTCTGCGTTAAATACCCGGTGATTTTTTAAAAAAGAGTGTTTTTAGCACTTCATTCACATTTTAAACATGGAGTGAAAATTACTAACCCGCTATATTCTGCTCAGCCTCCAGAAATCTGGGAATTGTTTTGAGGCATAAAAAAATAAATATGAATCCTATTGTTTTCAATAAAAACAAAAAGTCACCGAGTGTTTTCCCGGTAATTTTATGCTTGCTGGCTTTACTATCGCCATCACTAGCTGTTTTTTCAGATGAAGTGTCATCAGAAAACACTGCCCCACTATTACAGCCTGAACTGCGCTATGAACCCATCCAGCCACTGAGGCAGGCAGAAGGATTAAACCCGCACAAGATCAGTCTGGGTGAGCGCCTGTTTCACGACCGCCGCCTGGGACGTGACAACGACATGGCCTGTAGCAGTTGCCATGACATCAAAAACAACGGTGCCGACCATCATACTCATACCCCCGGCCGGGATGGCACGACTCTGGATGTTAATACCTTGACTGTCTTCAACAGCAGTCTCAATCATCAACAATTCTGGGATGGTCACGCCCGTAACCTGGAAGACCAGATTGATGCTGTAGTGACCAACGCCAAAGAGTTTGCCACGACCTGGTCTGCGATCATTGGCAAACTGGAACAGGATACGGGCTATGTCCGCAGTTTCACAGAAATCTACCCGGAGGGTATTACCGCAGACAACATTCGCAATGCCATTGCCACCTTTGGGCGCAGCCTGATAACCATCAATTCACCCTTTGATCGTTTTTTACTGGGTGATGCCAACGCCATCAGCCCGGAAGCGAAGGCGGGTTACCGTCTGTTCAAAACGTATGGCTGCGTCGCCTGTCATCAGGGCAGCAATGTAGGTGGCAATCTGTTTGTGAAACTCGGTGTGTTCAAAGACTACTTTGCTGTGCGCGGCAATCCCACTCGTGCAGACCTGGGACGTTTCAATATCACCGGCAAAGAGCGTGATCGTCATGTATTCCGTGTACCCAGCCTGCGGCTCGCCGCACTGACGCCCCCCTACTTTCATGATGGCAGCGTCACAACACTGGCAGAAGCCGTGAGTATAATGGCTGAGCACCAACTGGGACGTACAATTCCGGGACAGGATATCCTGCGCATCGTCGCCTTTCTGGAAAGTCTTCCGGGTGAATATCGCGGACAGCCACTGGGACACAAACCATGAGCCGAAACTGGGTCAAGTTTCTCGTGCTTGGGATAGGGGTGCTGCTCCTTATGTCTTTCCTTTACATCAAAACCCAGGCCACTGACCTCGACAAACATAATCAGGTGGTCAGCCATGCTAACCAGTTCAAGCGAGTGGATGCCATTCTTAACCAACACATCCTGGAGATACGCCAGGGTCTGCTGCCCTACTATGACTCCACCGTAAACAATATGGTCGAACTTGAAGAGCACCTGGATGCCACGGCGTTGATCGCAATGCAGTTGTATCCCGTACTCCCCACCAGAATCGCACAACACCTGCAAGCAACCACCCAGGCGCTGGCACAAAAACAGGAGCTGCTTGAAGATTTTAAATCCAGCAATGCGGTACTGCGTAATTCATTACGCTATCTCCCCATTGCTATCACTCAATTCAATGCCCGGCTCCCTTCGGGGGCCCGTGTTAATAAACTGAAACAAACCCTGAACGCCTTGTTACGCGATACGCTGGTCAGCAACCTCAACAATGATGTGTCATTCAGTCCAGCACTAATGGCACGTAGCACGGAGCTGAACAGCATGCTGGCCCGCTACGCGCCTGAACTGCAACAGGAGCTGGATATACTGCTCGCCCATGTGCGCATTGTGCTCGACAACAAAAAACAAACCGACAAACAGGTGCAACAATTGCTCAACCTGCCCACAGCGCAAAACATGGATGCGCTGCTCACCGCCTACGGTGTCGAATACGCTAAAATAATCCAAAGTGCCGACACTTATCGCTTGGCCCTGTACGGACTGTCAATTCTTTTACTGGCTTACATCGCAGGCATCCTGTTCCAGCTCAACCGAACCGCTGCCATCCTGCGTCAAACCGTCAC
Organism: Gammaproteobacteria bacterium; assembly: GCA_015487095.1. Classification (GTDB taxonomy): domain Bacteria; phylum Pseudomonadota; class Gammaproteobacteria; order SZUA-152; family SZUA-152; genus SZUA-152. The sequence goes on from WFQM01000282.1 coordinate 12,547, forward strand.
TGACCTGAACTATCAGAAGTTTGCGCTGGATCAGCATGCTATTGTCAGTATCACCGCTCAAAACGGCACCATCACCTATGCCAACCAGAAATTTTGTGATATTAGCCAACGCCCCGCAGCAGAACTCATCGGTCAGAATCATCGCATTGTAAAATCGGAGCATCACTCTCCTGCATTTTTCAAACAACTGTGGGACACCCTTGCCCAAGGCAAAGTCTGGCACGGGCAAATACAAAATCAGGCCAGCGATGGTAGTCGCTACTGGACAGACACCACCATCGTCCCGTTTATGGACAACCGCAACAAACCCTACCAATACGTTGCCATTAGCACCGACATCAGCGCCAGCAAACTAGCCGAACAATCCCAGCAACGTCTGAACCGTTCTCTGCAAGCCCTCAGTGCTTGCAACGAAAACTTGGTAAAAGCCACAGACGAAGCAACATTACTACACAGCATTTGCAACGTTATCGTAAAAGATGCCGGTTACCATCTTGCCTGGGTGGGCTATGCTGGAAATGACAAGGAAAAAACAATCCGTCCCATGGCACAAGCCGGTTTTGAACAAAATTACCTCGATGCTCTTAACCTCACCTGGTGCGATAATGTACAAGGAAAAGGAGCCACGGGCACAACCATCCGTAATGGTGAACCCAACATTATTCGCAATATCACCGAAGACCCGCATCTTTCCTCCTGGCGTGATGCCGCTGTGAAATACGGCTACCGTTCATCTATCGCGCTGCCGCTCAAAGAAAAAAATCAGACCTTTGGCGCACTGAATATTTATGCCCGTGAAGCTGATGCCTTCGATGATGATGAAGTGAAGTTTCTACAGGAGCTGGCCAGTAACCTCGCCTACGGCATCAACACACTGCGCTCACACGAAGAACGTGAGCTATTGCAAAAACAACTACAGCAAGCGCAAAAAATGGAAGCCATTGGCCAGCTCTCCGGCGGTATTGCACACGATTTCAATAACCAGCTCAGCGTCGTTATCGGCTATCTGGATTTTCTGCGTGAACACCTGAAAGATACGGGACAGCCACAACAATGGGTGGAAATTGCCACTCGCTCCAGCCTGCGGTGTATTAACCTGACCCGGCAATTACTGGCCTTTTCCCGCCATCAGCCCAGAGAAAAAACCGTGGTCAATCTCAATACCACGATCAAAGAAATGGAAACCATGGTCGAACGCTCGCTCACCCCGGAAGTGGAAGTACAGTATTTTCTCAACAACTCCCCCTGGCTGACCGAAATCGACCCTAGCGAATTCCAGGACGCCTTGCTAAATATGGTGATCAATGCACGCGATGCCATGCCAGAAGGCGGAAAATTGCTCATCGAAACCCGTAATAAATATCTGGATAACGACTATGTCGCCCTCAATCCCTGGCTTGACGCAGGTGAATATGTACAACTGATACTGAGCGACACTGGCACCGGTATGGACCAGGAAACCCTGGAACATGTTTTCGAACCCTTCTTCACCACCAAGCCTGAAAGCAAAGGCACCGGCCTGGGCATGTCCATGGTCTACGGCTTTGCCAAACGCTACCGTGGCCATATCAAACTCTATTCAGAACCCGGTGTTGGCACCACCATTCGCCTGTATCTGCCACGCACCCGTGCCCCCAAACCCGATGTCAGCAATCAGGACTCCCTCCCTGCACCACTGGCCACCGGCAACGAATCCATCCTTATTGTTGACGACGAAGTCGGCCTGCTGCAACTAGCTGACCAATATCTGAGTTCACTGGGCTATCGCACCCAGCTGGCCGGAAATGCCGCGCAGGCACTGGAAATACTCAAGGCCGACGACAACATCGATTTATTATTCAGTGACGTGGTCATGCCTGGTGGCATGAACGGCTACGAACTGGCACAACAAGCCACTCAGCTGGCACGCTTACGTCACCGCCCCGAACCCAAAGTGCTACTGACTTCGGGCTTTACCTCCAAAACAATGGTACACAATGGCCTAGCCCGATTCTCTACCCACTTACTCAGCAAACCCTATCGTAAACACGATCTAGCCCAACGCATCCGGTTGATACTGGATGAAAAAAATGAAAAAAGCGAAGACTCTGCACACCAGAGGCCGATAAATAACCCTGCGGACACACTTGCCGGCCGCAATATTCTGGTAGTTGATGATGATCAGGACATGCAAAAACTATTTCAATTCAATCTGCAGAAACTGGGCTGCAACACTATCCTTGCAAGTAATGCAGACAAGGCCATCAACCTCTTCCAAAAATCACGGCACAACAAACAACCCATTGATATCGTGATTCTGGACCTCACCCTCCCCGGCAGCATGGGTGGAGTTGAAATTGCCAAAAAACTGAGAAGTATCGATCCACAGATCAAAATCATTGTTGCCAGCGGCCACACAGAAGGCCCCGAAATGACCCAACATAAAAACTACGGCTTTCAGGCAGCACTGGAAAAAAATTCCAACCGGGAAAAAATCCGTCAAGTGCTGGAACACATACTATAAATGCATTCGGTCACTGTGCCCTTACGAATAATGATACGGATGAAAAAAAACGGTCATCAAGGAAAGTTATTGGAGAAAAGCAGGCAGACTATTGGCAAATTTCACAACACAGAAGCGGTGGATTCTGGGCTCAAGATGCACATTTACAAATTAGTAGAAGTACCTTTATTGAATATTCACCGTAAACGTATCCATAAAAGTCCACAATATCTTTTTATCCATCACCTTAAAGACAACTGTACCGCTCCCCACTACCTTGGCAGTAAACTTATACACACCACATATACCTGTAGCGATCTTCAAGTTTGTTCAAATCCGGAAAAATACCATGCCCCGGGTTTAAA
>WFQM01000283.1 GCA_015487095.1 Gammaproteobacteria bacterium
CAATGAGGCAAGTAAGCCGATGCCTCGAATCTCCAAATGGGATGCCAATGGCAACTTCATTGCAATGAAGGATCTCAGTGAATTAGAGGTAGGCTCCACGGTGCTGGATGAGGACTTTAGTGTCGATAATCTGGGCTGGATCTGGTTTTCCACGGAAAACAGGGAGGGCGCTGATAACATTACAGCCACCCGCTTGTATGGTATGAACAAGAATCTGAGGGTTTTCGCTGAATATGGTAAATTGACCAGCAATGAACTATTACTCAAACCTGAAGACAAGTTTCAGGACATGGCGGTCAATACAGGTAGCAAAGTTTTTTACGAGCTGCGTGGATTTGGCTTCAAAGTCAAGGAATTAAATGACACTTATGAAAACAACAGACAGTTAGAGTTGGCAGGTTATTTAGATGATGCAGAATTAACGACATATAGTAATAACCCCGGCGGTGGCGGCGCACTAGCGCCTGTTATCGTTCATATTAACTACAATATCCCCATGACTCAGAGAGAAGGTTTCACCTCTCTGCCAGGCCAATGCATCAGGACAGACGTTAAAATTGACCTGGGGTTTATTAATTTACCCAGATATACCTTAAGAGAAAAATGCCCATTAGCCACCGACATCGAAACAGATAGCGAAGGCTATGTTTACATCGCACAAAAAGGTCTCAACCGTATCCTGAAATATGCGCCAGCCTACCAGGATGACAATGGTGTTTGGCAAACCGGTGAATTTATCGGCTGGATGGGCGATTGTAATGCAAACCGGCAAAACAACGAGGGCGTTTATTACAATGCCTGTGATGAAGAGCTTGGTATCTCTCGTGGTTTCCAGTGTACGGATGAAAAATGCGAGCAAGCCAATAATGCAACCAATGTCGCATATGACGCTGTCTTGTATACCTCATTTACTGGCGGTACGCAGCCGGGGGCATTTAAATCACCGGCCAGCATGAAGATGGGCCCGCGCGACATCCTGTATGTCGCCGATACCGGAAATTCCCGCGTACAGCGTTTTGGTACAGACGGTGCTTTTGTCGGCGAAGCTCGCTCAACGGGCACCGGTATTAATCAGGGCAACAACGGTGGATTCATGTTGGGCAACTTTGGCAAGCCTTACAGTCTTTCTGTCAACTCCAGTGCCTTTTATGTCATCAATCGTGATGATGTAAACGGTGACAACTTCCTGCATGTGTTCAAGACCCTGCCCTTTTACGATGTCACCGATCACAGTGCCAAAATCAAGTACGTCTCAGATTTCAATTATCAGGGTAACGACACTTTCAGTTACATTGTTGATGATGGTATCGATGTCAGCACCCCGGCCACAGTATCTGTGGATGTATCACGCGCTTTTCGCCCACCTGAACAGTTAAAGGCACAATGTTATAACAACTTTATAACCATAGAAGCCTTAACGGATGAAGTGCCTTGCAGGCTGAATGAAGATGACAATATAGTCATACGCATCCTGTCTAAAGACCCGGATGGCTTTATCAGTACCGGTGATGGAGGCCTGGACATTCACACCTATAGCATCACCGTTGATCCACAGCATGCTCGTCTGACTTTATTAACAACCACTGACAACGCAGCGGTCTATCGTTATACGCCAAATGCCGATTACAACGGAGAAGACCGTTTTTCATTTAATGCATTTGACGGTGTTGATAGCGCAGAAGAAGATGCCATTGCTGAATTTATCATTGATCCGGTACCGGACCCTGTCGATATATCCCTGCCCGACAATATCAAAGCGGCGCGTGGTTTCAGCCGAATGATCATGGCAGAATTCAATGACGTAGATGAAAACTATCAACCGGAGCTTTTGTACATTAAATGGGGTGATGGAACGGAAACGGTTCCACTGGGCTGGGCAAACTCCGGCAGGACTGATGACGTTGGCGAAATCACACCCCAAATCGATTTTACACCGGAAAGCGACAATGTCTCTGAAACAGGCGGGCGCCCAGGTACCGGCAAAGGTATGCTGGTCGGTGGTCATAACTATGAGAATGCAGGCAATCATGCACTGGAAGTACGCATGATGAACCATAATAATGCGGGTGAGCCCTTTTCAGAGACTTTAAAAACCGCCAACATTGAAGTTATTGAGGCAACGGTGGTAACGACTGCGATGAACGCACCGGACGAACCCGTAAACCCGGATACACCGTTTAATATCCAACTGACAATCACCAATGAAAAACCAGACTTTTGGGCTGGCCTGACCGCGCGTAATACCCGGATGACTATTGAGCTACCCGAAGGACTGGCCGTGCTGACACTGGATTCACGGTGTACTGGCAGTACGGTGTTGGAATGCGGAATGGGCGATCTGGGTGCAGGTGAAACAAAACAGATCACGCTGACCGCCCGGATTGATTTAGCCGCAGCGCTGGTGAATACACAGTTTACACTTGATATCACGCTGGTCGATGACGGTCCGCATATTCAGGACACGAATATCTCCATTGCCAATATCAACGTCGCAGATGAGGACGAGGACGCCGTGGTCGATGTGGCTGACGCCTTCCCCACCGACGCCCGTTATTCTGAAGACGCTGATAGGGATGGCATAGCCGATGAGTGGGAGCGACTTCATGGCCTCAATGAAAATGATGCAACCGATGCAGCACAAGATCCCGATGGTGACGGTGTCAGTAACCTGGTTGAATTTACTCTTGAAACCTATCCCTTGCTTGCCGAGGCCACAAACCCACCTGAACAATTCAACATAACTGGAAGTGGTGATGCCCGGCTTGGTTATCGTGTCGCCTCAGGTGACGTCAATGGTGATGGTTACTCTGACGTGGTTGCCGGTGCCCCCGGTTATCAGGACCAGGGTGCCATTGTTGTCTATTACGGCTCAGCCGATGGTGCAAAAACATTGGCTCCCATGACGGTTTCCGGTACCACGGAGTTTGGACGCGCTGTGGCGGTGGGCGATTTAAATAACGATGAGTACGCCGACATTGCCGTATCATCCATGCAAGGTGTTTATTTGTTTATGGGAGCAGAGGCTTCTTTTGGTACACCCATTTTCATACCGAAAGTGCAGCCAGAGTCAACACAATTCGGCTTCGCTCTGTTAATTGCTGATATGGACAAAGATGGTGTGGCTGACTTGATAGTGGGTAATCCAGACTCCAAACGCGGCCTGGACCTTTCTGTCGTAACAGGTGATGTCTATGTGTATCTTGCATCCAGTGAATATTGGCTAAGCGAGACGCCAACCCGGGATGGCACTTTCATGTTAGGTTTCCCAGGCACTCAAGGTACGCTTATCGATCAATATAAATTAGGTGACAGTCTGACGGTGGGTGATATTGACGGTGACACGCTCCCTGATCTCATGGTGGGCGCAGCCTTTCCAGACCCAGAAGAGAATGCACCCCTTTACAGTCCAGGCGTGGTCGCCGGTTATCTTGGTAAAAATATCACATGGGCAGGTAATAACTATAATTTACAGGATTTCATCCTCCACGGCGAAGCAGCCAGTGATCGATTTGGCTACAGTATCGCATCCGGTGAAGATCTCGACGACGACGGTAAAGATGACCTGCTGGTGGGTGCGTATCGCAACAATGGCATCGGTGCGGCCTATCTCTATCGGAGTACAAATCAGTTCTGGGAAACTTCGTCGCAACCTGCCCCTGTTAAAATTCAGGGCGCTTTGGGTGGTGACCAGTTTGGTGTCTCCGTAGCACTGACACCGACCACTGCCTACAGTAGCCAACCGACAATGATTGTCGGTTCAAATCGTGCGGAACGTGACGACAACGTTGACGAAGGACGAGTCGATTTTTATTCGGGCGCGACAACACCAGAACCGTGGTTAACACTCTATGGTGAGGCCAATGACATGCTGGGTTATTCCGTTGCCAATGCTGGTGACATGAATAACGATGGTGAACCGGATTATGTCATCGGCGCACCTGATATCAGCAGTAATGGGTATCTTGGCGACGGTGGCTCCATCCGGATTTATTCTGCCCGCAGCGGAACAGCACAAACAGACTCGGATGGGGATTTTGTTGCCGACCAGTTTGATAATTGCAGCGATATCGCCAATACAGACCAACTGGATGACGATAATGATGGTAAGGGTGACGCCTGTGACTCCAGTCCTGCCAGAACCGGAACTGACAATGGCAGCAGCGGTGGCGGTGGTGTCCCTCACCCACTGGCACTCACGTTACTCGCAAGCTTGGTTTTACTTCGCCGACGTAGAACTTTTCTTCATTAAATTTTTTTCAATGAGGAGCAAGTGAAACGATCTAATCAAACCAGACACTGGGTTAAGGCTGTATTCAGCGGGAATCCAGCGATTTATATTCCCGGACAAGCGTTCCAGTACATCAGGAGATTATGTTGTCGTGGCATTAACAAGTGACGTGTTATAAACACAGAGATCGCAGAGGGCACAGAGTGTTTAGTTTTTTTCTCTGTGTCTCTGCGACCTCTGCGTTAAATGCCCTGTAATTTTTAAAAGCAGCATGTTTTTAGCACCTAATTCACATTTAAACGTCAGTTGTTTTATTTCAATAACAGAACGTTAATTTTTTCCACCTGCACAAGATTGGAGATTCATTCACAACTGACGGCTTTCACAGCCAGTTAATAGCGTAACGGGTACTGCGCCCTCCTCCCGGGCACTGCACCAAACATCCCTTCTTAACCAGTTCTGCAAGATCCCGTGTCGCCGTGGCCTTGCTGACTTTTGTCAGGCCCACATAGTTGCGTGCATTCAACCCACCCTCGAACCCGTCAGGCCCAGCATCAAGCAATCGATTAAGCACTTTGATTTGTCGTTCACTCAATACCGTTTGCGCATGCTGTTGCCAAAACTTTGCTTTCTGTAAAACAAATTCAATGCGCATTGTCGCCACCTGTAGCGTTTGCCTGAGCATTGTTAAAAACCACTCCAGCCACGCTGTGATATCCAGACCGCCGCGCTGCGTGCTTTCCAATATTTCATAATAGGTTTTGCGGTTTTCCATGATGGTCGCGGCCATGGCATAAAATCGCACACTGTGCTGCTCCGCCTGAGCCAGGGCCAGATCGGTAATCGCCCGGGCAAGGCGGCCATTCCCGTCATCGAACGGATGCAAAGTAATAAACCACAGGTGGGCGATGCCAGCGCGCAACACGGGGTCCAGATCCACCTCTTCCTGAGTTCGGTTAAACCAATCCAGAAACGTGGCCAACTCATCGGCCAACACCGGCTGGGCAGGTGCTTCGAAATGAACCGTTTGACGACCGATGGGACCCGATACCACTTGCATGGGCTCTTCCCCGCGCAACTCACCAACACGAATAGGCATCAACGCACTCCCTCCGCTGGGAAACAGTGCTTTGTGCCAGATAAAGAGACGCATTTCTGTCAGTAACTGCTGCGGATTACGTGTGGCATCCAGCAGCAGATCTGCCAGCCCTTCGGCCTGCGCCGTACCGGGCGGTAAGCCCGCGTGATCCATGCCAAGCCGCTTGGCCAACGAAGAACGCACCGAATCCACATTCAGCAGTTCACCTTCAATCGCCGAAGTATTGATCGCATTCTGCAATAGGGCATCCATCTCAGATTGCAGACTGTCGGCATCTTCAATGGCACTGGTGCTGCCCATCAGCTGGCCTTGCAGTTGATTAATGTCACGCAGCAATGGCGCAAGCCGACTTTCCTGCCAGGTAAAGACAGGCCAGTCCGGTTGCTGCCAGACCCAGTGTATTTGTGCTTCATGTTCGGTCATCAGTAGTGCTCTACAGTGGCGTCATCACGCCATGTTAGCCCGACGTGAGCCGAATAAAGCCCTTATTCGGCTCATTTTATGATTCGATTGTAGCCGTTATTCGGCTCAAACAAAAGGTGGTTGGCTTAAAGCCCGGCTTGAAATGCGCTAGGGCAACGCCCTTAACAACAAGCGAAACACGTAGGCATGGGTGATAACAGTCCCTGATCTCTCACCGTTTGAAAAATTGAACGTCTAGTAAAGGTGGAGAAACACGGTCAGAATGACACACACGAAATTTAACAACATTTGCAACATACTGATAATTTGGTGTTTTACAGATATATTATTAGGAGTAATCACTATGTCATGAGGTCAATTATGCGCTTGTCTATTGAAATATCACCCGAACAACATCAACGCCTGAAAGCTTCTGCTGCTCTACAGGACGATAAATCTATCAAAGATTACGTTCTGGATAAAACGCAACCTGATTCGGATGAAAAATCTGCACTACACGAGCTGGAGTCTTTCCTCAAGCCGCGTATCGAGGCTGCGGATAAGGGTGAGTTCTCCAAAAAGTCCATTGATGATATTTTCAATGAGGTTGAACAAAAAGAAAGTAAATAAAAATCCCCGGGGCAAGCCCTCTCCCGTTGGTCGACTTTCTCGTCCCTCGAAAGCGGGGTATTTCTACAGCAATCTGAGCTGATGGTTTTCATGTAATTTTATATAATCCTGTCCCTGTAATTTGGTTCCCACGCTCCTGTGTAGAAAACCGTACCTCGCTTCACACATTGCCGCCATATGCATTCCCACGCAGGAGCGTGGAACAAAAAAATGCCCCAAGGGGCGGGGAATAGAACCCGAAGAGA
>WFQM01000284.1 GCA_015487095.1 Gammaproteobacteria bacterium
GAAGAACATCAGTCCTTTCAACCTGTATTACTCTTTACCCAACCAAAAAGCGACAGTTAGTGCTCGAGCGATCTTAGGGATGGAACACAATAACTTATACGATTGGCATCTCTGCTTCAGCCCGTATTTGCCCGTTCTTCAATCGAAAAAACTCGAAATAGAACAACTATTCCTGCATTTTTGCTCAATCAGAACAAACAAATACGAACTAAATCAGAGCGCCACTTATATAAGTTATTGTGTTCCATCCCTTAACTGATGTTACGCAGGTCTCAAATGTGAATTAAGCGCTAAAAATATCTGTTTTAAGAATCACCGAGTATTTAATTTAACGCAGAGGCACAAAGGACGCAGAGAAAACCCTGTAAAAAATGTTTTTCCTCTGCGTGACCGATGCTATGTTTTTTGTTTCCACATTCTGTGGTGAACACTGAATATCACTCGCCACGGGCGTGGGTCAGCTGTCCATTCCTCAGTAATTTGCATTTACCTCTGCATCCACCAGTGTTTGCAGTTGTTCAAAACCAAAACTGGGCAATGGTTTTCCGTTAACAAAGAAGGTGGGTGTTTTGTCTGCTCCCAGCAACTTGGCATCGGCGAGATCCTGCTGAATTATTTTCATAATTGCAGGGCCGTCCATGTCCTGTTGGATACGTGCAGTATCAACGCCTGCCCGCTCAATAAAGCCCCAGAAAATATCCGGCTGTGCCACATGATTAATGGTCCACTGTGACTGGGTTTCAAACATCAGCTCTAACACTTCCCAGAATTTATTCTGCTTTCTGGCACCCTCCAGCATTGCGACCATCTGATCTGAGCCTTGATGCAATGGCAGATAACGCACCACCAGATTAACTTTGCCGGAATGTTGCTGTATGAGTTGTTTTACAAAGGGGTGAAACCGGGCGCAGGTTTCACAGGCGGGGTCCAGAAATTCGACAATGGTGACTTTTGCAGATGGATTGCCTACCTTGACTGAATAATCCTTGATCAGCGCGCTGCTATTGTCTGCCGCGCGTTTTTCCTGTGCCTGTTTTTCTCCGGCATCATGAAACAGCGCTGCGATGACAAAGGCAAGTACCAGTAAAAATAAAGCGATCAGGGTAAAGTGACTCTGTTTCATAGTGTATTCCTGGTTTGATTATTGTTTCGATTCAAAAGCCTGTGCGCCTTAAGCAGCAGGATAATGATGGCGACAAAGGCGGCCAGCGACAGCAGTGGGATAGGCAATATGTCAAACAATACCATACCGTCATCGGCACAGGATATTCCCTGGCGACAGGGTTGCAGGTTTTCCGGGATAAGGCCATAAAACAACAGGCTGTGATAAATGGTGAACAATAGCCCGATGGTTGCAATGGGTAGCGCATATCTTATCACGCGGCTATCGAGTGGATGCAGGCCAAGTAACAGAATAATCGCTAATGGAAACATAAAAATACGTTGATACCAACATAGCTCACAGGGAATCAAGCCCATTATTTCACTGAAAAACAGACTGCCCAGTGTAGACAGCATTGCAATCAACCAACTGATAAAAACTAACCACCAGCCGGTGGTGTTTGTTTTTATTTGCTCAGCTGCACTCATTTCCGTTCGGCCTCATGAAATGTGTGGGCGAGAAGCATAAATGAAACATTTATGTTGTGTCCTTGTGGAAATACTGAAATTGTCAGGGATTGTATTGCATAGCAGATGAAAAATCACCAGCGGAGTACGGTATCAGGTGATGTGTGGTATTTCGCTCAAACCCACCTGCTTTTTTGATGTTTGGTTGAAATGTGAATTAAGCGTTCAATCACTCCGTTAGCGATTTTTACTGAAAACATCGGTATTCCGGCATGTTTCTAGCCGGAACCCAGGCGTTAAATACGCATTGTTTTTTAGGATGAGGGCGTTTGAGCGTTTAATTGACATTGAAGCGTTGGCCGTTAAGCCGTACCCATTCATCTTTGAACGTGGCGGGTTCCATGGTAAACCAGGGCGCATAGCTGGCTGCAACCTGTTCGGCCTGTTCGGCAAGAATCCCCGATAATACAATGTGACCGCCGGGGGCAACGTGTGCGGCAAAACGTTCGGCAAAGTCCATCAATGGCTGAGCGAGAATATTGGCCAGCAACAAAGAGGTTTGCAGATCAGGCAGGGCATCCGGTAGCACGGCATCGATATTGTCGGCAACCGTATTTTTTTGTGCATTGTCATGCGTGGCAATAAGTGCCTGCGGATCATTATCTACAGCCCATACATGGCTTGCACCCAGCTTGGCAGCAGCCACAGCGAGAATGCCGGAACCGCAACCGTAATCGATGACTTCATCATGATTTGCGCCATGTTCATCCAGCCATTGCAGGCAGAGTGCCGTGGTAGGGTGAGTGCCGGTGCCAAAAGCCAGCCCCGGGTCTAACAAAATATTGATGGCTTCGGGTTGCGGTGCTGGTGTCCAGCTGGGCACGATCCATAAACGGTGACCAAAAGGCATGGGCTTAAAATTATCCATCCATTCACGTTCCCAGTCTTTATCTTCCAGTGGCGAGATACGATGATCTGGCAGACGATTCGGTGTTATGGCATCGCTGATCTGTATTAATACTGTATCCATGTCGGTAGCAGCATCGAACAAACCAATAATGCGGGTGCGCGACCATAAGGGGGTTTCACCCACGGGTGGTTCGTAAAGTGGCTGATTTGCGCTATCAAGAAAAGTGACAGCGCTGGCACCAGTCTCGCTAAGCAGCTCAGAAAACTGTTCAGCATTGTCCGGTGTGGTTTCCAGGATGAGTTGTAGCCAGGGCATCGCCAATTCTCAGGATGTTTTCGAAAAATATTTGTTGAGCGAGAGTATAGATGCAATGCCTGAAGATTAATACTCAAGTATTTCTTTACGGGTAACACTGTTGTGGTTTTGAGACAGGGAAACAGGAAATTATCGGTAAATATGTGAAGTGAGTGTTATAAAAATATACTCATCATGATTGAAATTCGAGTATTAAATATGCGTCATGTTTTTTATGGTATCGCCAAAAAAATCACTCGCCAGAGAAGTAAATTAATAAGTAATAGTAGATCTTTTTATTCTGGATTTTAAATCTGGGAGTACGGCACAGGTTTGTTCATGCAGAAATCACGAATTATATTTTTGAAGGTGTGTTTGTTGATTTCCGGAGGAATCAGTGGTCTGTCTATTTTATTTTTAACGTAAATATAGTTTTTAAAATTATTGCTATTAATGGAGAGAAATTTAAGTTTTCTATTTTTATAGTTAATTAGTTAATTAGTTAAATTGGTAATGCTAATATTAATAAATACGGATATTGAGAGTATGAATTTAACTTTATTAAATTATAAAAAATTACAGGTTTAATTATTTTTATAAATAAACAGGTTAGCAATATTGAATAATAGTTTTACGCAGGGGTGTGGGGATTTTTGCGGATATAATATTTTTTAGTCTTGGTCTAAAGTTTGATTTCGGTTGGTGGAACATTGTTTTTTAAAGAAGGTGAGTTTTTTGAAGATTATTAAATTTTCGATTTTTTTCTACCAGGAAAAAATCAGACACCAACATCTACGATTAGCTCAGAGCATTAACTGACTATGGGCAAGAGAATGATTTTTATTCTTTTCAATCATGAATCAGTATCAATGACATTCTATTTGTTCTGCCTCCGTTATAAGTATGAAATCGACTACTTCACTTCACAAGGACAATGATCTCATGTTAAAGAAATCGGGCGCTATAGTTCTCTCGCAGCACAAGAAACTGTACGGCATTACATCGCTTGTCGTCTTGGGTTGCTTAACTCAAAATGTACTCGCTGATGCAGCATTTGAACCACAAACGGAATACGTAATTTCTGGAACCGACCCAGCCAGTATTATTTTGGGTGACTTTAATAATGATGGTATTGATGATATTGCAACAAGCCTGGCCGACGGTGCTACGGGTGGCAGTATCTCAATATTGTTTGGTACAAATGATGGTACATTTACCGATCACCTTCAGATACCAATAACTGACGGAAATGGAGCAGATTATGTTCCTGCCGGTTTGGCTGGCGGGGATTTTAATGGTGATGGTCGCCTGGATCTGGCCGTTACTGCGGGTGGTTCTAATCTTGCTGACGTTCATGTGTATCTCAATACAGCTTCTGGCGCTGTGAACTTTTCATACTCGACAACAGTTGTGAGTGGCGGAATACCTGCCGTAGCTGTTGTGGCTGAAGACCTTGATAAAGATGGTAATTTGGATCTTGGTGTAGGCAATAATGTTGACACGACAGGTTTCGGTGTATCGATATTTATGGGTAATGGGGATGGCACATTTTCAGCTGCTCAGAATATTGTCTCGACCGATGGTGTGGAAGCTACTAGCATTATCGCTGTTGATATTGACAAAGATAACGATTTTGATCTGGTGATGCCAAGGCTGGTTTTACATAACGATGGAAATGGTGGCTTCGATGTGAGCAACCAGCTGGAGCGGCAAGGTACACCATTACATATCGTATCCGTTGACCTTAATAAGGATACCTGGACAGATATTGTCCTGAGTGGAGAAGGTGGGATGGGTACCTATACAAATGACCAGTCAGGAATTTTCAGTGCTGTGGATAGAGGCTTTGAAGATGGTCCTCTGCGTGGACACACAGCAGGTGATTTTACTCTTGATGGTAATGTTGACGTTGCTCTTGTTAGGGAAGACACGGATGACTTGCGGATTTTTCTTGGTGATGGCGCTGGTGTATTAGCACGGGACACGCCACTCCTTTTTCCCGTAGGTGATGAGCCGCAAAATATTGTCAGCGGTGACTTTAATAATGATGGTATGTTGGATATTGCGGTCTCTAATCGTAATGCCGGGTCTCCCACGGTTTCCGTATTGTTACAGCATGACCCGAATGCGCCACCCAATGAACTACCTGTTGCAAACCCCGGTGGTCCATACACTGGTACTGTTGATATTGCTGTACAGTTCGATGGTTCTGCCTCGTCTGACCCGGATGGTACTATTGCATCCTATAGTTGGGATTTTGGTAATGGTACAACTGGCACGGGCGCAACGCCGAGCGTGACTTATGCCGAAGCGGGTACGTTTAATGTGACTTTGACTGTCACAGATGATGCGGGTGAAACAAATTCGGTGAGTACAACCGTGGAAATTGTTGCCGCAGATAATCAGTCACCGGTTGCAAACCCGGGTGGTCCCTATAATGGTACAGTGGGTGTTGCCGTACAATTTAACGGCTCTGGTTCATCCGATTCCGATGGTACGATTGCTTCCTATAACTGGGACTTTGGCAATGGCACAACCGGTACGGGTGCAACGCCGACCGCGACGTATACTGAAGCGGGTACATTTAATGTGACCCTGACGGTAACGGATGATGCCGGTGCAACGAACTCGGTGAGTACAACCGTGGTAGTTGTTGCCGCAGATAATCAGTCACCGGTTGCAAACCCGGGTGGTCCCTATAATGGTACAGTGGGTGTTGCCGTACAATTTAATGGTTCTGGTTCATCCGACCCTGATGGCACCATTGCATCCTATAACTGGGACTTTGGTAATGGCACAACCGGTACAGGTGCAACGCCGAGTACAACGTATACCGAAGCGGGTACATTTAATGTGACTCTAACGGTAACGGATAATGCGGGCGCAACAAACTCGGTGAGTACAACCGTGGTAGTCGTTGCCGCAGCGAATCAGTCACCGCTTGCAAATCCAGGAGGTCCCTACAACGGTACTGTTGGCATTGCTGTACAGTTCAATGGTTCTGCCTCGTCCGATCCCGATGGTACGATTGCTTCCTATAGTTGGGACTTTGGCAATGGCACAACTGGCGTGGGCGTAACTCCAAGTGTGACTTATACCGAATCGGGTACGTTTAATGTGACTTTGACGGTAACGGATAATGCCGGTGCAACAAACTCAGCCAGTACAACGGTAGTGATTGGTGCAGTGGTTGTTAACCAACAACCAGTCGCAGATTCTGGTGGTCCCTACAGTGGTATTGTTGGTGTTGCCGTACAGTTTGATGGTTCAGCCTCGTCCGATCCCGATGGCACCATTGTCTCGTATAGCTGGGACTTCGGTAATGGTGAAACCGGCACGGGGGCAACACCGAGTAACACTTACACCGAAGAAGGCACATTTGATGTGACTCTGACGGTAACGGATAACGTTGGCGCAACAAACTCAGTGGATACGACTGTTGAGATTGTCGTTTCCGACAATCAGTTGCCGATTGCGAATCCGGGTGGCCCTTATAAAAGCTCTGTTGACAAGATTGTATTGTTCAATGGGTTCTTCTCATCCGATCCGGATGGAAAAATTGTTTCCTATAGCTGGGACTTTGGTGATGGTGGAATTGGTGAAGGTATAAGCCCGATTTACACTTACACTGAAGAAGGAACCTATGATGTTACATTGACAGTAACGGACAATGCTGGCGGTACTAATACGGCCAGTACCACTATTGAAGTTGATGAAGCAGGTGGTGGTGCCTTTGGTCCCTTCGCTGGTCTTGCATTGTTGATGATGATGGGGCTGCGAGCCCGTAGGTATGGTAATGATAAACATAATAGTGACGGTAACATTGATCACTAATAGTTAGTTATGTTTTGTTGGCAGAAGTGGTGCAGGGTTATCCTGCATCACTTCTAAATTATAAAGTCATCGTTATTGAAAACCCCATTTATTCGGTTAGCGTCTAATGTTATTTTTGAAAACATTAAGAATTATCTGTGTGGAATTTAACCTAACCTAATTAAGGTAGATAAAAGGAACGTGTTGTATCTTTACAATTATTGACAGACTCTTATTTTAAAAAAAATAATATGAAAGGCTGTTTCATAAGGGTGCATTTATAAAGGACATTGATATGAAGTCGAGCGGTAATATTAAGCGTTCTTTAGTTTCCGGGATAAAAAAAATATCAATATGGACATTTTTTTTATCGCTGTTAGCAGTATCATTTGTTATTTTTCTCACTCAATCAGTATTACCGGTTTCTTCTGATTCTCAGGATTTGCATCGTTTGGCCGGAGAACAATTGGCGCTAAATGGCCGTGGTAAAATTCCTGCCTGTGTCCCATGTCATGGTTTACAGGGACAGGGGAATGCTGGAATAGCGAGTCCCAGGCTGGCTGGGTTGCATCCGGAGTACATTAAAAAACAATTAGAAGATTATGCGCGGAATCCCCTGAAAACACGGGCTTTTGTTGAACCCATTGCACGCGACTATGTTAAAACCCCCCGAACCTATGGTGACCTGACGGTATTCACGCCGGGCACCCGTTACGCTCCTAAAATGAATGAGCTGGCTAAAATTCTGAGTGTTGATGATCGGCATAATCTGGCGATTTATTATAGCAAACTGGCTTTTGTGGCCAGCCCGAAGGCATATGATTTTGAAACCCTGGAACGAGGTGAAGACCTGGCTTTGCGTGGAAAACCGGAATACGGGTTGCCTTCCTGTGATTCTTGTCACGGTCCTGGAGGACAGGGTTTTGGCGCAATTTTTCCTCCCTTGGCCGGTCAGCCTGTCACGTACATTATTGCGCAAATTAATCAATGGCAAGCCGGGAAAAGGGATAATGATCACTTGGCATTAATGAGGAATATTGCTGATCAACTTACCGATGGAGATAAGGTCAACGTAGCTGCGTACTATGACAATTTGTCATACTCCGTTAATAGCGAGTAATACAAATGAAGCGATTTTTTTTGAAATGGGTTTTAATTTTCAGTTTTTATAACATGGCTGTATTACCTGTTGCAGCACAAGAACTTGGACAAACTCTGGATAGTCTGGAAGTCAGGCCCAGCCTGGTAAATTCACGGCTCAGTTTGCCGACGCAATTAACCCAGGTACATGTGATCAGTCCGGGTGAATATTTTGCCCCCCCGTTGGTGGCAGATATTCCCGATGACAGGTTCGGTGACATGGTGAGAATGGGGCGAAATATTTTCATTAAGACCGGTGTATATGCCAAACGTTATGCCGGTAACGGATTAAATTGTTCCAGTTGTCATTTACAGGAAGGTCGCAAGCCACATGGCATTCCTTTATGGGCAGCTTACGGAAGATATCCAATGTACCGCCACAAAACTCGCACGGTAGTAACGATTGAGGAACGTATTCAGGATTGTTTTATATACAGTATGGATGGTATTGCACCAACGCTGGATGCACCGGAAATGAAAGCTCTGGTCACTTATACAAAATGGCTTTCAAAAGGCGCGCCTGTCGGTGTAGACCTCCCGGGACGCGGTCTTCCTAATGTGAGCCGTACGCAGGATCTGGACCCAAAGCGTGGAAAAATTGTCTATGAGATCCGTTGTGAATTTTGTCACGGAAAAGATGGTAAGGGACAAAAACATACAAATGGTGAAGGTTATATGTTTCCGCCTCTGTGGGGGAGAAATTCTTATAATAAAGGTTCCGGGTTACAACGTGTCAGAACGTTGGCAAAATTTATCAAAGGCAACATGCCCCTGGGAGCCAGCTTCAGTTTGACAAACCAGGAGTCGTTGGATGTGGCAATTTACATTTGGCTGCAAGATCGCCCCAGGAACCCAAAAATGAGTCAGGCGATGGATTTCTTTTTTCCAAACATGGCACGCTAAATAGTTATGACCACTAAAACAAATTGGGTTTACACAGTGTTTCCTTTCTTGCGCTGGATATCCATGCTCAATCGGGAGGTTGTTAAAGCAGATATTATTGCAGGTGTTACTGCCGGAGTGTTGATATTGCCGCAAGCTATTGCGCTTGCAACATTAGCAGGTCTTCCGCCTGAATATGGGCTGTACACCTCGATATTTCCCGTTATGTTTGCCGCGTTATTTGGCTCATCCTGGCACGCCATGTCAGGTCCTAATACAGCATTAAGTATACTTATTGCTTTTACCATTGCCCCGTATGCCAGTATTGCCTCGCCTGAATGGATTCAATACGCTGTTACCCTGGCATTCATGGCAGGTGTTATTCAGATTGCGCTAGGTTTGTTACGTCTTGGTATTATATTTAACTATTTCTCCCAAACTGTAACGATTGCACTGATTACCGGTGTTGGCATTATCATTATTGTCTCCCAGCTGGGTAATTTTATGGGTGTCTTGATGAATATCGCTGAGCCGATAGAAGATGCTATCCCTCAAGTTATTTACGGTATATCAAGAGCTAATGGGTTTGCTGTGTCTGTTGGTGTTGTTACCGTACTTTCGGGATTGCTGATCAAACGCTACTACCCAAAGCTGCCCTTTCTTATTATCGCAGTTATCGTGGGGATGTTATTCGCGACTGGATTGGAATTAACACTGGGTGAATCCAATGTGGGCCTGGATAAACTGGGTACCATGTCATTATCCGCATTACCACTTTCTTCCCCGGATTTTAGTCCGGAGAATTTTGCTGAAGCCTCTCAGGGCTTATTACCCGCAGCCTTTGTAATCGCATTTTTAGGTCTGATACAGGCGTCTCTTATTGCCCGTGCTATGGCAATTAAATCGGGCCAGTGCATTGATATTAATCAGGAGGTTTTGGGGCAAGGTATCTCAAATCTGGCAGGCAGTTTTGTTTCCTGTTTTCCCAGTTGCAGTTCTTTTAACCGTAGCGCATCCAATTTTGAATCAGGCGGGAGAACGCCCTTATCTGCGCTGATATCCGTTGTTACCCTGGGAGTTCTCGTTGTATTTGCCGCTCCACTTATCGCACATATGCCAATTTCTGTAATGGCTGCCATATTATTATTAGTAGGTGCAGGGCTGATTAAAAAAAATGACATCAAAAAAACACTTTTGGAAAAAAGAGAGAATCAATTTATTTTTGCTTTGATTTTATTTTCTACAATCTATGGTGGTGTTGATTACGCGGTATTTTTTGGTATCGTTTTGTCTATTATTGCCTACTTGAAAAATGTATCAAAACCTGAAATAGAACTGTTGACAGGGAAAGACGTGCAGCAATATCTTCCTCAATCTGTATCTGGATCGGTTGTACAGAATACCGTGTCCAGAGAAGGTAAAAAATGCTATCAATATTCACAGAATAAGTGCGTTTTACTTCCTTCCGAAGAAAAAAAATATAATGATCTAAATGTGCAAATACCCAAACGATTTGACCACGTTACAGTATTGCAGATTTCAGGCAGTTTGTTTTTTGGTTCTGTGATGCATTTAGAGAGTGTTTTGACAGAATTAAGAAAACAAGATGGCGGAAAAGGGGATTTAATCATCTCAGGTGAGAACCTCCAGTCGGTCGATGGCACTGGTGCGGAAGTTTTGGTAAGAGAAGCTCAAAGCCGCACAAGGGCGGGTGCCCGAATGTTATTGTGGCTGCGGAATCACAACCACGATGCAGTGCTTCATTCCAGTGGGTTGAAAAAAATTATTGGTGAAGAGAATATTTATTACTTGAAAGAAAATAATAACGGGGATCACCAGGATCACCAGGATCACCAGGATCACCAGGATCACCAGGATCACCAGGATCACCAGGATCACCAGGATCATGTGGCATAAATGGGGGGGTAAGGATGAAAATTAGGAAATGGCTGCCAGGCATCATGTGTTTGATACTACTTGTTGGTACGGCATGGTCCAGTGAAACACCACGTTATAGTCTGCTACTACAGGTTAGTGAAGACAGCCTGGATAAGCTGAATCTCGCTTTAAATAATGCCAAAGATGTACAAAAATCTTTTGGTCCTGAAAATATAGAAGTGGAAATAGTGGTGTTCGGTGCTGGTGTTCATACATTAAAATATTATGCACCGGCACCGATATCTGACAAGGTAAAAGCAGCCACATACAGCGGGGTACGTATTGTTCTTTGTGAAATTTCTATGCGCGCGGCCAATCTGCGTCCTTCTGATATGCTGCAATCTGTACGTTATGTGCCTTCAGGTGTTGCTGAGATCGTCGAGAAACATACCCTGGGGTGGACTTATATACGTCCTTGATATGCAGAAATTGAAAATGAAACTAATAACCAGATGGGTATGTTCAGTATTTTTATACAGCATATTTTTTTCATCTGTACAGGCAGATGACAATACAATCACACTGATACACATGGGTGACATCCATGGGCATCTTGTACCTCGTCCTAATATGCGGGACAGTGAATCAACTACAGAATACAAAGTGGGTGGGCTTTCCTATTTATACAGCGCAATAAAAAAAATTCGTGAAAAAAATACCAATACATTATTGATTAACACGGGGGACACCATACAAGGGTCTGCCGAAGCCTTGTTTTCCCGTGGCCAGATTATTGTCGATATACTTAACAAATTTGATATCGATGCCTTTGCACCGGGAAACTGGGATTTTTTATACGGTACAAGGCGTTTTATCGAGCTTTTTTCAGGGGAAAATCCAAAAGCCAACTGGAATGCTCTGGCTGCTAACCTCTATTATGTCACCCTCTATGAATACCCCCTCACACCCTATCCACAAAAAGCAGGGCGGCGGGTTTTACCATCACATTTGATTAAACAAATGGGTGATATAAAAGTAGGTATTGTCGGCCTTACTGCTGAGCGTGGCCCACAATCCGTGAGCCCGTTTTTAATGGATGGGTTTTATTTAAGCCCCGGTGAGGAAGAGCTTGCAGAAGCCATATCTCTGCTGAAAAAAGAAGACAAGGTTGATTTGATCATACTGATTTCAGAGCGTGGCCTGTCTTCCAATCTTGATATTGCAGAACGAATTCCAGGTGTTGATATCATATTATCTTCAGATATGCATGAAGAAACCCGGGAGGTTTTGCAAACAAAAAGCGGTACATTAATTATAGAAGAGGGCCAGGATGGTACCATGCTCGGAGAAATCACTCTGACAATTACGGATAAGAAAATCAGCAATTGGAACTGGAAGCCCCATTTTATCAATACCCGTGATTATAAACCCGATCCGGAAATACAGGCAATGATCGAAAAATACCGGAGACCTTTTATAAAAGGGCCGGGTTTTGTATCCCATGTTAATCCTGTTAATGCGGCAGTATTACGAACACCCATCGATACCGTCATCGGCTATACAAAAGTTGCCTTGCACCGTTCCAATTTTTCCGATGCTGCATCTATGCCCGCAGTAGTAGAAGGTTCGTCCCACAATTTTCTTTCCGATGCATTCAGGCTGGCCTGTAATGCCGATGTGGGTGTTATTCGCGGGTTTCGTTATGGCACACACATTGCTCCGGGGCCAATCCGTCTTGAAGATATTTACCACTATATTCCCATTGGGCCGCAAATTGCCTGCGGTAAAGTGTCAGGTGATAATTTATACCTCGCCATTGAAAGGTCTGCTGATGATGTTTTCAGTGGCTGGGTTGCCAATTGGGGAGGGGGCTGGTTACAGGGATCTTCAGGTATTACTTACACACTTGATCCGGGCAATGAATATCGGGTGAGGGTATCGAATATGCGTATTAATGGTGAATTACTGGATGCTACGCGCATGTATACCGTTGCAGGTTATTGGTATCTTGACAACTCACATAAGATCAATGGCATGCTTGCTCAGGAAATCAAAGTGTTAAAAGACAGGTATGGCGGTATCGTGGATGCAACGGAAGTTGTTTCCTATTATTTACAATCCCTGCCGAGTAAAACGGTTGATCCGGAAAAAAACCGTATCCACTTGTTAAAACCTTTGCCCAAACCCATCAGTAACAATAAAGAAATACAACCATTGCGGGGTATACCCCGTCCGGATTATTAAGCTTGTTTCTCTCTTTTTCCTTATATAACTTATTGTGTTCCATTCCTTAAATGACTCAGATTAAGCTGAGGATGGGTAAATCAATATAAGGTGTCTACTAAAACACAGTCATTCCGGCACGTTTTTAGTCGGAATCCAATTCCCAAATGGCAAACAAATAATGGGAAATATCAATTATTACGAATGTGATTCAGTGTTAGCAGAGCTACCTGCTCTACTGTCGCGCCACTCATGATGTCTAATATTGGCATCATGAGACCATATTTCTCACCCATGCTGCCGGAAAATTCAACGGCCATAAGGGAATTGACGCCGATATCCACAATTCGTGTATGCATTTCAATTTTTTCGGCTGGTATTTTCAATAACGCTGAAAGTTCATTTCTCACAAGTTCTTTGAAAAAGTCTTGCTGTGCTTCTTCATCAAGGTCTTTAATGCTGGCCCGTGTTTGAAGTAGTGCGTCGGAGTTCCCACCTTTAGCATCATTCATGATGTCTTCATATATTGGCGGTATCCAGTCGGTGGGTAGTATTGCGCTCCATTTTTTCCAATCCAGGTCGAAGTAAGCAATTTGTGCGGGTGATGTTTGATAGGCAAATTGTAAAAATTCACCCACCTGAATGGGCTTGATACCCGAGAATCCTGCATTGGCAAAAAAATCTTCAACCTCTTTTCGTTCAGAAACAATGCCGCTATCAGAAACTACGCCGAGGTTCACCGTTGTTGCGGGTAAACCCAGGCCTTGGCGGTAATGGGAGAAAGCATCCAGAAAACAGTTCGCCGCAACGTAGTTTGCCTGCCCGGGGTTTCCTATCAAAGAAGATACCGATGAAAAGCTGAAGAAAAATTCCAATGGCATGTCCAGGGTCAGTTGGTGAAGGTTCCAGGCTCCACGCACCTTGGGTGATAGCACTTTATCCATACGTTCTGGAGACAGCGACTGCAAAAAGTCGTCATCCAGGACCATTGCGCCATGTATCACACCTTTAAGTACAGGAATGTCGTCACTAACAGCACTAAAAGCCTCTTTTAGTGCTTCTCTATCAGCAATGTCCACGGCTATTATTTTTACCCGGCAACCTTTGGCCTCAATCTCTTTTACTGTCTCGATGGCATAATCACTTGTCAAACCTCGTAAGCTTAATAAAACCAAATATCTGGCACCCTGAGCTGCGGCCCATTTTGCAAGCTCCAGCCCCAGTCCTCGGGTTCCACCGGTAATAAGATAGGTGGCATCTGCGACAAATAAGGGTTTTTCACTATAGGGGATATTGGCTTCAACCATGGCATCCGCAGGAAATGTCAGTAAGCCCGGTGCAATATTATGCTCGCTATTTAAAGTATTGAAGATATCTGACAACTGGTTGTGCGTGTAACAGGTTAATGAATGTTCATAATCAAACCGGATAGATGATTGTGTCATGAATGTTTTTGCTCGTAATAATATCTCCGATGACTGTGGTTTATTCAGGTTATTAATGCTTGATGACAGATAAGTAATATTTCGTTCTGATAATACTTTCCAGAGAGTTTCGTCATAAGTGATATTCTCGCCCAATGCCAGTAATCGGCCATAATATTTAATTTTATGGTAAGTCGAAAAGCCAGTGTTAGTGTTACCGCAATCGATCAATATGTCATAAGCTGCCTGTTTCTGAGCATCAGTATCCAGAACATCAAAATCCAACCCTTGATGCTGAAGCAAGGCGCTGACTAATTTACCTGTCTCATTATGTTGGCCTGAGAGTAGAATTGACCGGGTTGTGCCTAACTGAAGTGCATCAAAGGCGGCACATACCGGTAATGTTAATGATAGCGGTGCCCAATATTGTTGCGATTTGCAAGGCATCAACCATTTTTTGTCCACTGCCAAAAATGTACTCAGTTCCTGGTCAAAGCCAAGAAAACTGACTTTATCACCGGGCTGGAACTCAGTATCTGTGCTTCTGCCGGGAACAATGATTTCACCCCAGCCTTCCCATCGGCCTCTACCGGTGCTGAGATTAACTGTTTGTTTTGTCATATCACCGATATAGTAAGAGATAACACGCACAATACATTTATCAGGATGAATGGCCGGTGCCGATATTTTATTGAATAAGTCTGATTTAGGATTATAGCTTAGCGGATTTTCCAGCGCCTCTTTCGCTAGCCGACTCTGAGGTTGTAGGGATTTTTCTTCCACTCGCTCTAAACGGTGTATGTAACGCTTTCCGTCGCGATAGGCAATTTCGGACTCCATATCTTCAAACAGGAATTCTTTTACCAATAAGTCAATTTCATTGTCGCTCAGGTTATTTGCTCGATCAAAATCAACAGATTTGCAGCGTTTTGAAACAATTTCACTCATCAATACACGTTGAATACCCCAAAGCGTGGATGAGCCCAGTCCTTCACATTTATCAGAGTGTACAACATGATTTGCATGGCTCACTGCCAGTCCTACCTTGAATTGTCTGTGCAGAATATCTTGCCGTGACATGGAAAATAGCGATAACAAGAGGATATCACCATTCTCATAATGGTCTATCGGAGTGTTTTCTCCCAAATGCCACAAATAAATCATAGCGGAGAATTCAAAGCCAGATAAATCTTGCCACAATTGTTTCCAGTGTTGCTCATTTTTGGGATTAACAGAATAATTATTTCCGCCAAGAACGTTATAATCATCATCCCGGAAAACCTGTATACAGCCAGGGTCCTGTTCTCTCCAGGCTTGGGAGATACTTTTCTGGTTATGCCTTAAAAAAACAATAGAGTTTGAAGAGTCTTTTTTTCTTTTTATTTCATTGTTTTCTTCATGCCAGGTCATTTTATACAGGTTTCCGCCATATTTCTCATCAGTGGTCTGTAAGGCAGGTACTTCGCGACAGATAATACCTTTTACCTGAACTAAAAGTGTTCCATTTAGATCAAAAATATCAAAGTCAGCTTTCAGTTCTCTTGTTGTTCTTGATGCCACTTTCAGATAGCACCAGAATTCCTCTTGGGGGCTGGTCTTGATGATGAGTTGTTCAAGTGCAATGGGTAAATAGGGCCGTTCTGAATCAATTTGGAGAATGGCCAGGGTTTGAAAACAAGGGTCAAGCTGACAGGGGTGTAAATAATAATCTTCCTTTAACAGTTCTGTAGGTGTTTTGATTTTTACCAATGCCTCATCATTTCCAACGTAAATCTCCTGTACGCCCTGGAAGGTGGGGCCATACTGCAATCCCACATCCGCCAGCATGGTGTAGAAATTTTCCACATTGTAAGGGTCGCCAAACTTATTTTTTAAAGTAGTAAAATCATGTTTGGTTTCGTTAAAAATTTCTTGATATGCCCGCATTCTGGAGCCTGCATGGTAGGTCCATGTGTGATTTGCCTGATGGTTCTGGCTATAAACGGAAAAACGCTGACGTTCATGGCTATAGTGTATTTGTATTCTTTGGCTATCTTTTTCACGATAAACAAGAGGCGTGTTGAATTGAACATCTTCCAGAATACAGGGTTTGTCGCCAAATATTTTTTTACATAGCATTAAACCGGCTTCAATATATGCAGCGCCTGGATTCAGAACCAAACCTTCTATTTTGTGATCGGTTAACCAGGGAAAGTAATTCAGGTTAAAATCCACTTCCCAGGCAGGATGAGGTAGACGTAAATCCAAAGAAAAAATGGGATGTTCAGAATTTCCTAAGCGATCCTCCCGGGTATAGGGGTCTTCACCCCAGTAAATTTCTTTATCCCAACAGTACATCGGTAAGCTGGTAAGTTTTCCGTTGTTACCGCCGAACTTCGACCAGTCAATGTCGTAGCCTATGCAATATAATTGTCCCAGGCTGAGTAAAATATTTTCTCGTTCAGGTTTTTTGCGAACCAGGGAGCTGATTGTATGCCCACGTTTTTGTTCTGCCTGTAAACACTGTTTGATGGCGGAGCCCAGTACGGGGTGAGGACCAATTTCTACAAATACATTGGCATCATTATTAATCATCGAGATGGTACTTTGAGCAAAACAAACAGGGCGGCGAACATTTTTCCACCAGTATTCTGTATTAAAGCAGTGGCCTTCTTCGAGTTTGCCAGTAACACTGGAGTACAATGGTTTCGTTGTGCTGGAAGTTTGAATATCTTTTAAACTTTCGAGTAGCTCAGTTTTCAGGCCATCCATGACAAAACTGTGGAAACCGGTTTTTACATGTAGTTTACGGTGGAAAATTCCCTCATCTTCGAGCGTTTCTGAAAGTATGGAAATAGCTTCCAGATTTCCGGAAAGAGTGACTGCTCCCGGGCTGTTAATAGCCCCTATACACAAGCGATCACCATAGGGTTCAATATAATCAGTAATATCACTTGTGCTTAAGCCGACAGCCAACATACCACCTTCGCCATCGGTGTGCTGTTGTAATCGGCCCCGGTGATAAATAACTTTTAGTGCATCTTTCAGGCTGAGAGCACCCGCTGCGTGAGCTGCCGCAACTTCTCCCAGGCTATGGCCTACAATCAGGTCGGGTTCCACACCGAGCGACTGCCAATAGGCGGTTAATGCATACTGCAAGGCAAAGTTGGTTGGCTGAGTGATATCGGTTTGTGTGATATTGGAGGTTTCCTCATCCTGGGAAAGTTCTTCAATCAATGACCAGCCAGAAATCGGTTTGAAGGCAGTGTCGCAGGCTTCCAATGCATTCCTGAATACAGGCTGAGTTTCCATAAGCTCACGACCCATTGCCCACCATTGTGGACCCATACCGGTATAGACGAATGCGATTTTTGTATTTTCTTCACCGTCTCCAGAGGTGATATGGGGTGCCAATTCATCCCTGGCATAATCACGCAGTTTGTTTTTTAAATCTTCCAGGTTTTCAGCGTATATGGCCAGTCGTTTGTTGTAATGGCTGCGTCTATACCGTACGGAATAATATACATCATCGAAGTCATCTGCGGATGCAATTCGGTCTGCCATCATAAGGGCGCTCTTTTTTAACGCACTTTCACTGCGGGCTGACAAGGGGAATAAAATGGGCCAATTGATGGTGGATTCAGGTTTTTTTACTGCTGGTGTTACCGTAGGCTGATATTTTTCAACAATGACATGTGCATTGGTCCCACCAAAGCCAAAGGAGTTAATGCTGGCGAGCGGGACATCACATTCTGGCCAGTCCTGGTTTTTCAATGGTATCTGTACAGCAAGGTTGTTAAAATCAACCTCAGTATTACCCTCTTTAAAATGAATATTTTGTGGAATAATATCGCTCTGCAAGGATAATGTGGTTTTAATCAGACCAGCGATACCCGCTGCGGCTTCCAGGTGGCCAATGTGAGATTTGGCCGACCCAACAAAGACCTTTTCTTTTTTTTCTGTATCAGTATTGCGTTGGCTCATTAAATCATGCAGGACGCCCAGTTCGGTGGAATCACCTGCTTTAGTACCGGTACCATGGGCTTCAATATATTGCACATCAGAATAACCAACACCTGCTTCCGCATATACTTTTTCAATCAGTGATTTTTGTGAAGAAGGGTTTGGTAAAGTGATGCCTGCTGTTCGGCCATCCTGATTAACCCCAGTATTTTTGATAATGGCATATATTTTATCACCATCGGTTTCAGCCTCACTTAATCGTTTCAAAAACGCAATACCACCACCTTCGCCACGACCATATCCATCTCCGCGGTGGTCAAAACTCATGGAACGCCCGTGGGTAGATAGGAACCGGCCTTTTGATAAAGTGATCGTCGTTGTTGGGTTTATCATCAGACTTATGCCGCCCACAACAACGATTCGACATTCGTTATTCCACAGGCTGTTGCAGGCATAGTGGACTGCGACCAGTGAGGAGGAACATGCGGTATCCATTGTAACACTTGGTCCCTTCAGGTTAAGGGAATAGGAAATCCGGTTAGACAATAAGGTGCAGGAAACGGCAGTCGATGATACGGAGGAAATTTCTCTGCGATTAAGATAGTGAGTATGCAGACTAAGATGATCCATAAAAAATCCGCCCATAAACACGCCAGTATTGCTGTCAGATAAATCTTCCAGACGAATGCCGGCATCATCAGCTGCTTCAATAACCAGTTCCAGAGCCAAGCGTTGTTGAGGGTCTAAAATCTGTGCTTCACGGGGTGACAGACCAAAAAATAATGCATCAAAGGCGGCAATATCAGTATCGAGAAAAGCACCTTCACGCATGTACATTTTTCCCGGTTTGTCAGGATCAGGGTCATAAAACTTTTTAGTACTCCAACGATCACCAGGCACTGGAATAACCGTGTCTTTACCGGCAATAAGATTGTCCCAGAATTCGGTGGGCGTATTACCTCCACCCGGTAAACGGCATGACATGCCGACGATTGCGATTGGCTCTTTATTCTCATTCTTTTTCATTTTGACAACTCCTTGTTCATCGTCTTTCTCCAACAGCCATGAAAGGTCAGCGGTATTTCATTTTCAATATGGACTAATGTCAGTGGTCCCTGGTTTATTTCCCCACTTCTGAAAATGGCCAGATAATTACATTTATTTATTCCATCATGAATTAATGACATCAGTAAGCCGACAGACTCATTAGGGCCGAAAATCACTCCCTGCATGGTGGGTGCAAGTATTGGTTCAGAGCAATAAATACCTTCACCAAAACAATGCTCCTGTTGTATTCCTGTTTCCATATCAACTTGAACGACGGTATTCCAAAAAGGGTTTTGAGTATTTCCTTTCACCATGTAGCTGAATTTGTTTTTTAAGCCGACACGATCAGGGTGTACGGTTGGAAATTCATAATTACCTTCAAACAAACGTGTTTCATGTAAATTACGGTTGTTTATATTAATTTCGTATCGCCATATTTCTCCGGGGGCATAGGGGCCATCAGCTGTGCCTGTCAGTGCATTTTTATACATGGGTGAAGTGCCCATGAGATGATCAGGTGATGAGTGCCCCACAAAATCCATGACTATTTTATCGTGGTCCTCCCAGGCATTGACTGAATGTAACCACCAGCGTGCCTGTGCATCATAGTATTTAGGCGCTTCTTTTCCTGACTTGTGGTAGACAACAATCAAATTTCCTTCTTCGGGACGCCACTTTATTGAATCGATAAAGCTCCGGGTTCCCGCCAATACTGACTGAATGCGTATAAATGCCGGGTGCAGGCACATGACGATATAATTTTCAGTTGTAAAGAAATCATGCACATACACAGCCCGGGGAAGGATTTGTGAAAAGCTGTTTAATAATCTTCCTTCATTGTCAAGAATGGTGAAATAGACTTCCGCCTGCTTTCCATGCTTTAAACCAAAATGCAGCCATTGGTTTTGGAAGGTATGAATTTTGGAGTGTGCTGAAAATTCTGCCTGTGGATCTAACAGTCCCAGTGTTGAGCGGCCAATTGTTTCCAGGCTGTCTGGATCCAGCTCGTAAGGACTGAACGATTCATCAAATGCAAACAGTTTTTTATGGTGAAAGACCGATGCGATATAAGCCTGGCTTTCATATTTAGGAGGCTCAACTTCATCAAACTCGCTCTGACCTGCTTGGAATGTCCAGGTGTCATAAATAAATTCTTTCTTCCTGGATTCTTCTACAAATTTTTTTGTTTGGACAAAACGGCTTGTGTAACAAATATTATTACCGTCAAAAGCGAAGCTGTGAATCATGCCGTCGCCATCAACAAAATAGGATTTTTTCTGACCGTTTCGTTCAAATAAAGCAGGGCCACTACGATATAATACGCCGTGAAAGTCTGACGGTAATTTATTGCCGGTATTAATGTGTTTCTTTTTTTCGGAGGGTTCAGCATTTATCCAACTGTAATAGTATGGTTTTGTACCCACAATGATAACTTCCTTGTTATTACCTTAAATCATCACTTACAGGGGGTGATGACAGGGTTATATGTTTATTGATTACTTCTACTTTATTACATTTAAAGCCGATAAAAATATAATTGTTTACAATAAATACGAATAACCAAAGAGCAAAAAGAATGATGGTTAGGGATGGAACACAATAACTTATATAAGTAGCGCTCTGATTTAGTTTGTATTTGTTCGTTCTGATTGAGCAAAAATGCAGAAATAGCTGTTCTATTTTGAGTTTTTTCGATTGAAGAACGGGAAAATACGGGCTGAAGCAGAGATGCCAGTCGTATAAGTTATTGTGTTCCATCCCTTAGGGTCGCTTGAACAATAACTGTCTCATTGGTGAGCGGGTTCGATTTTTTTTGGGGCTGCACAAGACTCTGGTGGAACCGCTACGCTTGTTCCACCCTGCGTAGATCACTGACGTTGGCGTATTCATAACCCGGGTCGGAAATGGGTCAGAATCAGCGGAGTGGTTTGTTTGTTCCGTCTCCTCAAACACAAGGTAAAGCCGGGTGGAACAAGCGTAGCGGTTCCACCAAAAGGTCAAGGGAAGAACATCAGTCCTTTCAGCCTGTATTACTCTTTACCCAACCAAAAAGCCACAGTTATTGTTCGAGCGATCCTTAGCAGATAACAAATACATTAAAGAAGGGATATGAGGCAGTAAAATTACCTGTATTTTTAAGGTGTCAGCGTCTTGAGTACGTATGCTATTTAGATGGTTACAGTAGATATGGACTTTCTTTGAGGCTTGTTTTTTGTGTTTGGCGAAGTTGTTTCTCATGCAATCATTAGTTTGTTCATTATATTGTATAGCTAAGCGAGTTTTGTTTAAAGCATAACTTGAAACCGTTAGTTTTTGTTGGGGGGATGTTTATGCCGTTGATATTTTATTTTTGTTGACGACAATTTTTTCTAACACGACACAATAGTGGAAAAAATGAAAGACCATAGGCGTTGAAATTGTTACATGTCTGGACTTCATGACAGACTCTGTTCATACGCCACCGAAGACAACTTCAAGTTTAAATGTTAACGAATGTCGCGAGTGAAAATTCTCGGCTTGTGGATAGATTACTTTGGGGTTGATTTCGAAAAACAGCCAGTTGCGATGAATCTGTTGGCGCAGGCGCACTGACACGATGTAGCCAGTGGTTTGCATTTTTGGTTCGCTGACCGCGGTCAGCCCGGTACGGTAAATGACCGCACGGTGTTTGTTGATGGTATGGATCAGAAAAAAATCCTGGTTCATATCGAACTGGCGGGTTTTGTCCAGCCAAGTGACTTTGTTGGTGGCACGGAACAACCAGGTTTTAGCAAACCGGCGTTCGATATCCAGCCGTGTGGTTGTACCGGGGCCGGTTGAGTCACGCCAGAACAGGGTTTCGGTGGCGCGCAGATTCCAGTAGCCGAAGTGAAATAATCCCCGCAGGCGAAAACGGGCAAAGCTGTCCAGTCCCCCGGAACGGAAACGCACGCCGACATCGGTATTGGCGCGTAACCAGTCGGTGGAGAGCTGGATGTACCGCAGACCGAGGGATTGCTCCTGTGCTTCCACAGCTTCTACGACGGTATTGTCGGCATTTGCATTTTCTTCGGGGTCACTCTCGAATAAAAGCTCCAGCCGTTTTTGTGTATTGGGCAGGGTGAGTTTGCCTTGCACGTTGGCTTCGTAGCGTGGTTGATAGCCTTCTTCGTTAATTTGCAACAGGTTCAGCTTGAGGCTGCTGTTTTGCGATTCATCGTAGATGCGCTCATCACCAAAAAAATTGTCCAGCCAATTGGCAAATTCGGTGACTTGATGCGAGATGACATTGCGTGTGCTGTCCAGCGGTTCCAGCAGAGGGATGCGTGGCTGCTCTATTGTCCTTTCTGTTGAGTCTGTGTTTGTTTCTGCGGCGGCATGAAGGGGGATTGCACAAAGCAGTATTGAAAAAAACAGGGTCGTACAACAGCAGATAAGGCTAAGCGGTGGTGCAGTATTTGGGGGGGGCGGTTGTACCACGTTTTGTGAACTCTTTGATCGTCCGTGCGGGTCTTTAGCCTACGGTGGAATGGCAGTTAATTCAAAGATTTGTGCGGTATGAGTGAAGAAATGCGTACAGGCAAAAAAAAGCCCTGCCAGGCTGTGTTGGCAGGAGATATTCGGCAAGAATGGTCAGTACATCGTTAAAATGATTATTAATACCCTCCTAGCTACAACCTTTGGGACGTGGCAGTCCGGCAATTTTGTTGGCTGATTTTACCAGACCGTAAGGGAACAGGGAGTAGAGGTACTTGCTATCGCTACGATCTTTGCCGTATTTCTTTTTCATGATTTTGGAAAAAGCGCGGGGTTCACAGACTTTGCCGTTTTCTTCAAAAAAATGTCGGGCTTCGTTAATAATGTCCCAATGTTCGGGGGTGAGTTCCACTTTTTCATTTTTAGCGATTTCGTAGGCGAGGGCTTCGCTCCATTCGCTCAGGTTTTCCAGCCATCCGGCTTCACTCAGTTCAATGATCTTGCCGTTTACTTCTGCCTGCATGATTGACTCCAACGGTTCTGCGTTGCCGGGTGGCAACAACATTAAGGGGCTCTGTAGGTTATTTTAGATAACCTAGCATTTTCGTCAACTACCCCTTTGGGGGAGCATGGACAGACTCTAGTGTTTAAGCAGGCAATCTTTGGCCTGGTTGATCTTAGTGGCCAGATAAGTGGAGCCACCGCGATCCGGGTGGAGTTTGTGGATTAGCCGCCGATGGGCCTGGGTGATTTCTTCTTTGCTGGCTTTGGCCGCCACACCTAAAATGTCGCGGGCTTCGGCGGTAGACATACCGTGTTCCGATGGAGTTTCGTGAGGTCTGTCGTTGTCAGCTTGTGTACGCCAGCCGCTGTGGTGACGGTCCAGATAAGCCGCGAGCAGGGCTACAGAGCGTGGGTCGGTGCTGCACTCCTGTAGCAGACGCAGCAGTTCGTCCAGTGTCAGTTTGCTGAGAAATTGTCCCTCAAAGGCACCGTCCAGCACTTCACCGTCCAGGTTGCCGGTACTGATGTCCAGACTGACCCGCAAGAAACGGGTTTCCAGTGTGGAGAACGGACTGCCCTGCTGCTGACCGAAAGCAGCACCCGCCTGACCGGCTGCGCCGCCAAACAGACCTCGCACCATGGGCAGGAAACGCAACAGCGTAAAGCCTCGTCTCAGGAAGGGCAGGGCTGCTGCGCCGACGACAAAGATCCAGTTGAGGCGACCGGTAAGGGCAAGAAAGGCAAGTACGAGCAGTGCAAGCATCAGTCCGGCACGTTTGGCGGTGGTGATCACCTGTTTGGGCGGGGTGCGCACAAACCAGCGCACCAGCAGCCAGGCAGCCAGTACAACAGCGATTAGAATGATGAGGCGAGACATAGTAAGACGCAGCCAGTTTTGGTTATTTCGGTACAGGCTTGATGAGCGATGCGGCTTGTTTGGCACGCTGGCGGGCATCGTTGGCGCTGTTGTTGGCACCGCCGCCACCGTAAGCCAGAGCCACGCCCATGCGTCGGCGTACAAAGGCCTCAGGTTTGCCAAATAGACGCAATTCGGTTTGCTGAACGCGCAATGCCTCGGCGATGCCTTCAAAAGCAATGCCTGCCAGTTCATGGCCGCCATAAATCACTGCGCTGGCTCCGGGTTCGCGCAGGCGGGTGTCCACCGGCAGACCGAGAATGGCGCGGGCATGCAATTCAAATTCATTTTGCGCCTGGGTCACCATGGTGACCATGCCGGTGTCGTGCGGTCGCGGGCTGACTTCACTGAACCAGACTTCGTCGCCTTTGATGAATAATTCCACGCCAAACAGCCCGCGACCACCCAGATTGTCAGTGACTTCTTTGGCGATTTGCCGGGAGCGTGCCAGGGCGATTTCGCTCATGATCTGGGGCTGCCAGCTTTCCACGTAGTCACCTTGCTGTTGCAGGTGACCAATGGGGTCGCAAAAATAAGTTTGTATTTCGCCTTGTGCGTTCAATGCGCGCACGGTGAGCTGGGTGATTTCAAAATCAAAACGGACCATTTCTTCCACGATCACCCGGGTTTGCGACACGCGACCGCTGCTGATGGCATGGTCCCAGGCCGCAGCCACATCATCCGGGGTGTGCAGGGTGGACTGGCCTTTGCCCGAAGAGGACATCACCGGCTTGACGATACAGGGATAACCCACACCATTATCAATGGCTGTCTGCAATTCATCGTGCGAATCAGCAAAGGCATAACGTGAGGTGGCTATGTTCAGTTCTTCTGCGACCAGTCGGCGAATGCCTTCGCGATTCATGGTTAATTGTGTCGCTCGTGCCGTGGGTATCACCTGTGTCAGACCATCGGCCTCGATTTCCGCCAGCATATCGGTGGCAATGGCTTCGATTTCCGGCACGATGAAATGGGGCTTTTCCTGTTCAATCAGTGCGCGCAATGCCGCACCATCGGTCATATCAATGGTATGAGCACGGTGTGCCACCTGTTGTCCCGGTGCGTTGTCGTAACGATCCACAGCGATGACTTCCACCCCCAGGCGTTGCAGGGCGATGATGACTTCTTTGCCCAGTTCACCGCTGCCCAACAGCATTACACGCAGCGCGGTATCAGAAAGGGGAGTACCTATTTTCATATGGAGCCCTGATTTTTATCAGCCTGGATTTAGATTTGCAGTGATTGGAAAAAATGATTGATAACATCGGTTTGTAGCTGAGTGCAATGACCAGTATCACGCAGGCTGTGTAATTCATCCAGCAATGGCTGGCGCAGGCCGGGCATAAACATCAGGTCAGCCATGATGTTATCAAAAGCGCCCTGGCCGGCATCACAAAGGGCCAGATTGCATAAAAAGGCGCGGCGAATATCGTCCTGTTCGAGGCAGTGCCAGGCGCGCCCGGCAATGGTGGCCAATACTTCCACGTTGCGTCCGCTGTTGCTGTTCAGTACAGCGTGGAGGACGGTAACGAGTGCCTGTTGGTCGCTGCCGTGTGACAGGCCACGAATGGCAGCGGCAACGGTATTGGCGGTAATGGTGATATCGGTCTCTTGCAGGGCTATTGTAATGCGTGCCGATAAGGCAGCACTCAGTGCCGGATCGATGGTCTCGTTTTCCAAACAACTGCACAATGCCGCGAAAGGCGTGATAGGTAGTTGCGGAATGGCCTTGATCAGCGTCGCCAGATTATTATTTTCATCGAGGCGGGTAGCAACATCGGCGATGCCTTGCAGGCCGACAAAATTCCATTGCTCAAAGCCATTGCTACCGGTGAAATAATCAACGGCGTGGGCGTAAAACTGGCTGGCTGGCTGGCCAAGCTGTTTGGCAACCCTGGCGTGAAAGCAGGCCATGCGGTCTTCACGCGGGGTGAAACCATGGGGGTTGTCTTCCGGCATGTCGGGCGGGTTTTGTGTGGTCTCGGGATCGTGTCTGGCAAGTGTTTGTTCCGCCAGCCGTTCTACCATGCGACGCAGAAAGTCATCTCGCGCAGCTTGTTGCAGCAGACCCTGTTCGTCCAGCGGAAATTTCAGAAACCAGATTTGCTGATCGCTGCTGGCACCGTCATCATCTTCGTAATAAAACAATACGCCCAGCGAGGCGCTGCGCAAAAAGGGTTGCGGATAGGCTTGTTGCTGGCGCTCAATAGCCAGCATATTGGCACCTGGGATTTCCACCAGGCGACGGCCCATGTCATAAAATTGCACCTGGGCACCGGCCTGTTGAAGAAACTCGCTCAGAGTCTGCGGGAAGGGATTGCTGTCAGTCATGGCACGATTTTATCAAACGTGTGCGCATTCTGCTGGTCTGTTTGGGAATCCGGTTCTATTGCCTTTGTTTTGCCTCGCTGACACGCAAATTGCGCTCACAAAACTCCGTGTTATCCAGCTGGCTGATGGCTTTATGTGCGGCATTGCTTTCCATTTCCACAAAGGCATAACCTCGTGGTCGATGGGTGGTGCGATCCATCATGATACGCACGGAATTGACCTGTCCGTACTGTGAAAACAATGTGTGCAGCTCCTCACGTTTTGTGCGGTAGGCGAGATTGCCGACGTAGAGGCTGATGGTGTCGCCAGACTGGGGAATGGCAGCCGTTTGCGGGGAATGATGTGCAGTGGTTGCACGTTCGCGTTGTTGTGCTGATGATGTCCGGCTGCAAGCGCCGATCAGATGACCGATGAGCAGCCCTGCTCCCAGTACGAGCAAGCCATTGCTTACCAGGTTTTGTGTTTGCAGAATCCAGTAGGCCAGACCGGCAACAGGTAGAGCAATGAGCAGGCTGCCGAAATAAACGGTAGGGGATGGAGTTTTGAAGGTCATTGTTTAATTACCACATAAAAGATATGGAATGAATAAGTGAATGTGTCGCCGAGAACGTGCGTGCTGACGCAGCGCTGTCACGAGCAGCGGCTTTATACCAGATGTGAATGATTTATTCGAGTCCGAACAGGAAAGAAGCGCCGCATATGCGGGTTTTTGCTAAACGAGGGGCCGTGCGCTTTAGTGGTGCGTGATTGCTTTTCCGTCGATTGCCAGTGTGAACATAAACGTTGCGCCGCCTTCCCGGTTGGTTTTGTGTGTGAGTTTGCCGCCGTGGTCTTCCACAATGGTGCGACTGATGGCCAGCCCAAGCCCCATACCATTGGCTTTGGTGCTGAAAAAGGGAGTGGGAATTTTTTTCATGTCATCAAGAGGGATTCCCGGTCCGGTATCGCTGACAGAAATGCGCACATGTGTTGTGGTGGGTTGATCCAGGACAATATTCAAGTGGCGGGTGTCACAATGATTTTGTGGGTCGCTCATGGCCTCACTGGCATTACGCAGCAAATTGAGTACTACCTGCTCGACTTGAATGGCATCGGCGGTAATTAATGGCATGTTGGCCAGCGTTTCAATATTCAGAATGATGTTGTGTGTATGGAATTCAGTGCGCATCATACTGACTGCCAGCTGTATTACGTTACCGAGTTCGGTGGTTTCGCGGTGTGAAGCACTTTTGCTGACAAAATCGCGCAGGTGACGAATGATATTGGCAGCCCGTTGCGCCTGGTTGCATGCTTGTTCGAGGATGCCGGGAACCTGTGCGCGTTTTGTTTCATCACCTTCCAGCAGGCGCAAACAACTTCTGACATAACTGCTAATGGCAGTTAGCGGCTGGTTTATTTCGTGCGCCAGTCCCGCCGCCATTTCCCCCATGGTATTGAGGCGGGCAACATGGGCGAGTTTTTCCTGGTGCTGTCGTGATTGTTCTTCAAGCAGTTCGCGTCCGCTGATTTCCTTGCGCAGTTTTGCATGGCTTTTGGCGAGTTCGGCAAGGCATTGGGGATGGCTGGTATTTTCCTGTAGTGAAATGCGACCGTGAATCATGCCGGTGGTTTGTATTGTGCTTTTCATCTGCACTTTGACTTGCATTTGTTGTGATGTTATTAGCGAGATAGTGCAGTGTGCGCTGGCACCATTTTTATTATTGTCGCGCAGCCAGGTCAGGTGTCGGATGAAATGGGCATGGTCTTCTGGGGCAATATATTTTCCGATGTGCTGGCCTATCAATTGTGAGCGTTTTACCTGTAGTAAATTGGCCAGAGTCAGATTGACTTCCACAATTTGCTCATTGGTGTCGTGAGTAAACAGCCCCAGCGGAGAGGCATCGAAGAGTGTTTCGAAGCGCTGGCGAAGGCCGCTGGATAAACGCAAGGTTTGTCGCAGCGTTGCGTTTTGTTTTTGCAGTGTTCGGAATTTTTCGCGCAGGACGAAGGGTACGTCAGAGGACTGTAAGGCTTTGTGCGCCCTGTCAGCCTGAAAAATCCGACGTGAGAGTGGATCATGGGGTGTGAAATCAGGTTTGATAGCAGTGTCCTCCGTGAGTCGCTATTGAGTGAACGGAATCTGGGTTGATTATATCCGGTTTTATCATCCTTGGAAAAACTGAATAATGTGCTGTACTGCACCCGTTTTTTCATCAAGCATATAAATTAATTTATATGTATATGCATTTTACTGTTCCGTTAATCTACGTTCCTTTATCTGAGTATGGGCACCCTTCATACTGTATTACGACAAGAAATTTTTAGCTATTAATATTTCATTTGCCATCCATCTGTTTGAGTGGCTACGAGCTACAATGCGGGTTTATATTTTCTATTATTGATCGCCTCCGTCTAATGTTATCGATGTTGTACATACGACTATGACGTAAGAGGAAGGGAATAGTTCCGATTATTAAGCGATGTGAATTCACGCTTTCCCTTATGTCGTTCCTTACCCCGTTTATTTTAGAAAATCAGTCTGTTAGCCGTGTAACAATATGATGTTAGCAGGGTGGCGGTGACATTTTTTCAGGCATAAAACAATGCTGCTTTGTTCACTGAAAATACCTTTTGGCAATCACGTTTGATATCCGAGTGAAAAGGGTAGATATTCGGGCTTGTTGCGTTACCATCGGTTTGTTTGCAGGGGGTGCAGTT
This sequence comes from Gammaproteobacteria bacterium, assembly GCA_015487095.1. Lineage (GTDB taxonomy): Bacteria > Pseudomonadota > Gammaproteobacteria > SZUA-152 > SZUA-152 > SZUA-152. The sequence continues at coordinate 29,027 of WFQM01000284.1, forward strand.
GATAACTGCGGTGGAACGATGACAGGGTAGCGAGACATCGAAAAAACCAAAGCAGCAAGGAGAAATCGCACATGAAATTCACGAAAAGACGACTTCCGGTAGTGTTGGCTACGGCTTTTATGTCAGCAATGTTTGTTGGTACGCCAGTCATTGCCGGGAAAGATGCAGGACACAGCCATGACTACCGTACCTTTCATACCAATGGCACCATTGACTATGGTGACATTGGTGATTCTTATCACTCTGATCTGGTGATGTATCTGGCTGGCAATCAATTTATGGTGATGGAGGAACTGATCAAGGATTTCCAGTCCAAAAACAAGGATATCAAAACGGTTTACGTGGAAACCATTCCGCCGGGCCAGATACTCAAAAAGCAAATCCTTAAACAGGGGCAAATTGAGGGCCAGGATACCAACCAAACACCGGACTTGTTTGCCAGCGTAAAAATTGCCCACCTTAAAAAGCTGAAGAAAGAAGGCAAGATGACTGAGGGCATGATCTATGTACATAACAAACTGGAGCTGATGGTTGCCAAAGGTAACCCCAAGGGTATTAAAGGACCGGAAGACCTGGGGCGTGATGATCTGGTTCAGTCTCACCCCAACCCCATTACTGAAGGCATTTTTAAATTTTATGGATCTGAAATGTTGAAAGACATGGGCTTACACAGCAAAGTGACGGGCGGTAAGGTTTGCAAGGGTTGCTGGGCTGTACCGGGCAAGACCTGGTTTACTGTGCGCCACCATCGCGAAACCCCGCATCGCATTGAAAATGGTGAAGCCGATGTCGGCATTGTGTGGACTACGGAAGTGGCGCATGCCAAGGCCGAAGGCCGCAAGGTTGAAGGTGTTGCGATTCCTGCGCCGCTCAACAAGGAATCTAAAGTGGGTTATGCCATTGGCAAGCTGAACAAGGCGAAAAATGCCAAAAATGCGGATCGTTTTCTGGCTTATCTGGCATCGGTTGACGCACAAAACATCTATGCCAGCTATGGGTTTTTAAAGGCCACTGCTGAAGAGCTGAAGCTGAAAAAACTGTAGTTGTCAGGTGCTGATTGCAGGAGCTGGCAAAACGGATGCCGACCGGGAGCGTATTTCCGGTCGGTTTTTGGGTCAGGAATAGCACCAGGCCGTAAGGCGCTGGACTGGTGTTGCTAAAATTTGTGCATGCTGGCTGCATTTTTACTGTACAATCTGCGCCCTTTCAATCCAGTAGAGCCGCATTCTCGTGATCCAGAAACTCAGAAACATTGCCATCATCGCTCACGTCGATCATGGCAAGACCACCCTCGTCGATAAACTCCTACAGCAGTCCGGCACCGTCACCAGTCGTGGCGATGCCGAAGAGCGAGTGATGGACTCTAATGACATAGAGAAAGAGCGCGGGATTACCATTCTTGCCAAAAACACGGCTATCGAATGGAACGACTACCACATTAATATTGTAGATACCCCCGGCCATGCCGACTTTGGTGGCGAGGTGGAGCGAGTGATGTCCATGGTGGATTCGGTGCTGTTGCTGGTGGATGCCGCCGAAGGCCCGATGCCGCAAACCCGCTTTGTTACGGAGAAGGCGCTGGCGCAGGGACTTAATCCCATCGTGGTGGTGAACAAAATTGATCGTAATGGCGCACGCCCGGACTGGGCAGTGGATCAGACCTTTGATCTGTTTGACCGTCTCGGTGCCACTGATGAGCAAATGGATTTTCCCATTATTTACTGTTCGGCCATCAACGGCTACGCCGGATTGGAATCCGATATCAGTGGCGGCGACATGACTCCCCTGTTCGAGACCATCGTCGAACATGTCAAAGCGCCCGATGTGAATGTGGACGGTCCTTTCCAGATGCAGGTCAGCGCGTTGGATTACAACAGCTACACGGGTGTTATCGGCATTGGTCGCGTTACCCGTGGCAGGCTCAAGGCCAATTCGCCAGTGGTTGTGGTGGATGTTGAAGGCAAGGAGCGTCGTGGACGCATTCTGCAAATTTTCGGTTTTTTGGGGCTGGAGCGCATCGAAAAAGCCGAGGTGCAGGCGGGCGACATTATTGCTTTCACCGGCCTCGATCCTCTGAATATCTCAGATACCCTGTGCGATCCCAATAATGTTGAAGCCATGACGCCGCTGTCAGTGGACGAGCCTACAGTGAGCATGACTTTTGGCGTCAACAACTCCCCCTTCGCCGGGCAGGATGGTAAATTTCTGACCTCGCGCCAGATCCGCGAACGCCTTCAGCGCGAACTGTTGCACAATGTTGCCCTGCGCGTGGAAGAAACCGACGACCCGGACAAATTCAAAGTCTCTGGTCGCGGTGAATTACATCTGTCGATTCTCATTGAAAACATGCGTCGTGAAGGCTACGAGCTGGGTGTGTCCCGTCCTGAAGTTATTATTCACACACTGGAAGACGGCACCAAAGAAGAGCCTTACGAGCAGGTCACTGTGGACGTGGAAAGCGACCATCAAGGCAGCGTGATGGAAAAGCTCGGTGAACGAGGTGGCGAAATCAAGGATATGGTGCCTGATGGTCAGGGCCGGGTGCGGGTGGATTACATCATGCCCGCGCGTGGGCTGATCGGCTTTCGCACGGAATTCCTCACCGCCACCCAGGGTACCGGTCTGATCTACAGCGTGTTCGATCATTACGGACCAATGAAACCCGGTAATTACGGCCAGCGACTCAACGGTGTGCTGATCTCTAACGGCAAGGGCAAGGCACTAGGTTATTCCCTGTGGAACCTGCAAGAGCGTGGCAAGTTGTTCATTGGAGCCAATACCGAAGTTTACGAAGGCAGTGTTATTGGTATTCATGCGCGAGATAACGATCTGGTGGTTAACTGCCTCAAAGGCAAGCAGCTTACCAACGTGCGTGCTTCCGGTACTGACGAAAACATCCAGCTCACCCCGTTTATCAATTTGAGCCTGGAGCAGGCACTGGAGTTCATCGACGATGATGAGCTGGTGGAAGTAACGCCCATCAATATCCGTCTGCGTAAAAAAGTTCTCAACGAAAGTGACCGTAAAAAGGCCAGTCGCGCCGCCAAATAACATGTTCAGGGTGATTCTGACGGGAGTGTCTGAGTGCTCTCGTTGGATGTTGCCGCATTCTTGAATCGTGCTACGCGCTCTTTGGTGAGCGGATGGCTTGCGAAATATTGGCGGATATCCTTTTTTTCCTGCGTTATGCCCTGATTTTCATTGGCTGTATCAATGGCTTTGCGCAGACATTCCTGTATGTCTGCCTGATGCGTAGCGCATTGCCGACTTACCTGTAATTTTTGCATCATAGTGGAAAAATACGCAGGATCAATGGCATACCGAAGCATGTATTGCAGCGCAAATTCATCAGCCTCAGTTTCCATGTCGCGTGAATAACCGGATTCCACCAATAGCACAGGTAGCCCGGTGATGATGGCGCTACTGGTGGAAACATCGCCGGCAATCACGGCGACAAACAATGCCAGACTGGCCCCCTGAATAACCCGGCGCAGGCTGTGCCGGTATTGCAGATGACCGATTTCATGCAGCATGACAGCAACAATCTCATTGTTATCTGCGGCGAGATTGATGAGATCATCTGTGAAAACGACGGTGCCGTCAGGAAGCGCCAGGGCGTTGGCACCGATAGTGTTACTTTTTCTGAACACGACGCGAATGTTGTTCAGGTCTAAAGTGTCCAGCAGAACAGCAAACGCCTGTTGTAGATCCTGCTGACGTGTTTTGCTTAATTCGCTGGCCTGCATGAGATGCTCATCGAGTGAATCCAGTACACCATCACCGAGTAAACGGGCGTGTTCATCAGGAATCATGAAAGCGATTTCCTTGCTGAAATAAGGAATGCCAAACTGAATAAAACTCCAACCGAAAAAAATCACCACCAGCAGTGTTGAAAGCACCCATCGTTTGGACTTTTCGAGCTTGTGAACCAGGTTATGCGAGCGCTTGCTGGATGTTCGTTCAATGATATGGTCAACACCATCATTGTCCAGCGTTTCAAAATGCGCGCCGTTAGGGAACTCTACATAGCGCGGAGAGTTGCCGATGCGTGGAGAGAAGCTCACTGCGGCAACGGCGATCAGTTCTTCATTAATACCTTCCAGGCTGATAAAGCCTTCATCGGTTAGGTATAAAAGTGTCTCGGTACAGTGTGAGGTTTTGCCGTCAGAGTATTGACCCGTGATTTTAATATTCACTGTCATTGAATCAACAGCCATCGGGTTTACACACCCAGGCCCATATCAAAGACTTCTCCCATTTCTTCGCCAAAGGCCGATTGTCCTTCAGGCTGTACACCAAAAAAATTATCCAGATCACCAGTAACGATGACGGATGTCATTTGTGCGCGGTATCGTGCCGTACGAATTTTAGCCCAGGGCATTAATAACCCCAAGCTAATGGCGATAGCCAGAGTATTGGTAACATATAGGTACAGCATGGCACCGACTTTTAAATCAGATTGCACACGGTGCTCGGCAATGCCGAGATTGCCAAAAATAAAATTGGTTTTTTTAGTCTGGATGTAAGAGAGCAGCCAAAGGTATAAGGGTAATGCCAGGATGAAGCCAAGCAGCGGAATGATAAGCAGATTAAACAGCCACGATTCTACTGTAACAATATCCCTTAGTTCATTAAATGCAAACACTGCAAGCAGGCCAAAAACAGATATTACCAGAAATGCTTTGATATAAATGCTGTACAAGCTGCCGACAGTACCACTAAAACTGAAATCGGCCAGCCCGAAACAGGCGTGAGAGGATTTGAGTTTGATGATCATGTATTGCCACAGAGGGAAAAGACAGACGATGGGCAGCAGGGGGAGGATGACAAATGAAAATAATGACGAAAAAATGGAAGAAGGAGGTGTTTCGGTTTCATTTTCTGCGGCTGCCGCAGTGGGTAGAAAGTTGTCCTGAAAATAAGCGACGAATAAAAAATACAGTATGGTAAGCAACAGGGGATAGGCAAAAATTGTATAGGCGCGTTTAAAGTTTTTCCGGAAATTGAATTTGATGTTGCGATACGCAGTGTTGCGGAGCTGAAATGACATGGACATAACCACCATTGCCGGAATCAGTAAAGCAATGACTCCAATCGTAATGCCCGTAGCCAAAGGACTGATGAGCCCGGAAAAATAATAAGCTGCAAAAAACACCAAGGCGATAACGCGACCTTTGAGTATTTGCAGGGGACTGGCCAAATAACGAAAGCTGGCACCATCCAGCTGGGTATTACCATAAAAATATTGGAGCGTGCGTACCTTGGCCCAGGGGGAATAAATACCCAGCGTCAGTATGGTCAGCAGTACGTTGATGATCCAAATGGAAAAAAATTCGTTAGCGTCGCCGGTAAATTCAAAGGGTATGCTGTGTTCTGGCGTGGGGTTTGTTGTAGGCGCTATCGTGTGTTGCTCGTCATTTGTGTGAGTATCCATCCCTTATCCTTGTATAGGCTACCCGTCATGCGGATATTTATTTTTGTTCCCAGGATTATTAATGGCTATCCCGATTCAGTGCTGAAATTTATTATTGCGCCAAGGCATCAAAGTGTAAGGGTCCCCGTGGCAAAAATAAGGTTTTGGCATTATTACCTGTTTCAATCCGATGTGATATCGGGGCGAGGAATGCTTGCAAAGTGTGATTTTATTCCAGATATTTTTTCTGCCATTGCAGGTACATTTTTCGTACATGCTCAGCATAGGCTACCTTGTCATCAAAATCAGCCGGGTCGATTGCGTCAAACACATAATAGTTGGCCCGGTGATTTTGAGTGCGAATGAAATGCCACATTTTATCCACCAGCGTGTACGGGTCCTGCCACTCGAAATCCTCCTGGGACTCATAATGAATGAACACGGGCACAATGGGCACGCCGGTTTGCAGTGACACATCGAAGGCACCCAACTTGAAGTCACGGGTAATGCGCCGTCCGGTACAGCCACCTTCCGGATACAGGGCGATATTTTTGCCGTGATCCAGAGCCGTGATCATCGTATCGATCACAGCCCGGCGTGAGTCGGGGTTATCACGATCCACGTACAGGTTGCCTGCTGCCTCGGTGATGCGTCCCACCAGCCACCATTTCTTCACCTGCACCTTGGCCACTGAATGCACAGGAAACAGTGCGGGAATGCCCACATCTTCCAGCGCCGAAGGATGGTTGGCAATCAGAATATAGCGTTCGGGCAGGGCCGAGACATTTTTTTGATGCAGACGCAGATCCACCCTCAGTGCGCGTACAAAACTGCGACACCAGAAGCGAAACAGCGTGAAATAAACACAGCTGTCGTGCAGTCTGCGAAAGTGACTCAACCCGTTCATGGCCAGAGTAAACACGGCCAGCTC
>WFQM01000285.1 GCA_015487095.1 Gammaproteobacteria bacterium
GCCCTATGAGTGAAGTGGCTCCGGGTTGGAAGCTGCGGGTATTGCTGACACAGGTTTTATTTTCAGAGCCTGACATCATGCTGCTGGATGAGCCTACTAACAACCTGGACATCAATACCATCGGCTGGCTGGAGGGTGTGTTAAACGAGCGCAATTGTACGATGATTATTATTTCCCATGACCGTCATTTTTTGAACAGCGTCTGCACGCACATGGCCGACCTGGATTACGGTGAACTGCGTATTTACCCCGGTTCCTATGATGAATACATGACGGCAGCGACACAGGCCAGTGAACAACTGGCCTCAGACAATGCCAAGAAGAGCGCACAGATTGCTGAGCTTAAAGCTTTTGTCAGTCGATTTTCAGCCAATGCGTCAAAATCAAAACAGGCAACATCACGCGCTAAACAAATTGATAAAATTCAACTGACAGAAGTAAAGCCTTCCAGTCGGCAAAGCCCTTTTATTCGTTTTGAGCAGGATAAAAAGCTTCATCGCTTGGCGCTGGAGGTGGAAAGCCTTAGTAAACATTTTGATGAAGATCTGTTTGCGGGGCTCAATCTCACTGTAGAAGTGGGTGAACGTATTGCAATAATCGGCCCCAATGGCATTGGTAAGTCAACGTTATTGAAATGTCTGGTCGGTGATCTGGAACCCACTACCGGGAAAGTGAAGTGGTCGGAAAATGCAAATATCGGTTATTACGCGCAGGATCATGCTGCTGATTTTGAGGAACGCAAAAATTTATATGACTGGATGGATCAGTGGGGGAAAGAGAGTGATGACGAGCAGGTTATTCGTGGCACTCTGGGACGTATGTTATTTTCACAAAATGATATCAATAAGACCGTTGACGTGATTTCCGGTGGTGAGCAGGGACGCATGTTGTTTGGTAAGCTGATGCTGCAACGCTCTAATATTTTGTTATTGGACGAGCCTACTAACCATTTGGACATGGAATCTATTGAATCACTTAATCTGGCATTGGAAAACTATCCTGGCACATTGATTTTTGTCAGCCATGATCGTGAATTTGTCTCTTCCATTGCGACACGCATTATCGAGTTGACGCCCACCGGTATTGTCGATATTCACGGTACTTATGAAGAATATCTGCGTAACAAAAATGCGAATTGATTTTTTGTTGTTTTATTTTTTACACCCTATTGGTTATTCAAAATGAGTCACTCTTGTTTTTCATCTCTCAAGTTACGTACCGAGTTGCTTGAAAACCTTGCATCGTTGAATTATTCGACGATGACTCCCATACAGGAAAAAAGCCTGCCGCCCATTTTGGCGGGGAATGATGTCATTGCGCAGGGTAAAACCGGTTCAGGAAAAACGGCGGCTTTTGGTCTGGGGCTGCTGGAAAAACTGGCAGTAAAGCGTTTTTGCGTACAATCACTGGTACTTTGCCCGACCCGGGAATTGGCTGATCAGGTGGCAAAAGAATTGCGCAAGCTGGCGCGTAAAGTCCATAACATTAAAATACTGACGCTCTGCGGCGGTATGCCTTTTGGTCCACAAATAGGTTCGCTGGAACATGGAGCCCATATAGTGGTGGGTACGCCGGGACGCATTGAAGAACATCTGCGCAAAGGTACTCTGGATTTACAACACCTGACCGTTTTTGTTCTCGATGAGGCTGACCGCATGCTGGACATGGGCTTTCAGGTAACGTTGGATGCCATCATCGCGCATATGCCCCGCAAGCGTCAGACGCTGTTATTCAGTGCCACTTACCCTGAACAAATACAAACCATTGCGAAGCAGATCATGATTGATCCTGTGATAGTGCAAGTAGCTTCGACACATGATGAGGCCAGCATTGAGCAGCATTTTTACAAATTAAGCGGTGACGAGCAACGCATGGATGCCCTGCGTTTGCTGTTGTTGGCGCATTGTCCCGAATCTGCTTTGGTATTTTGTAATACCAAGCGTGAGACACAGGAAGTGGCAGATGAGCTGACCCGACATAGTTTTAGTGCGCTGGCACTGCACGGTGACCTGGATCAAAAAGCCCGCGACCAGATACTGGTACGTTTCAGCAATAAAAGCACATCCATTCTGGTAGCTACCGATGTCGCATCACGCGGTCTGGATATTGATGCACTGGATGCGGTCATTAATTATCATCTGTCACGCGATACCGAGGTACATGTGCATCGCATTGGCCGCACCGGACGGGCGGGCAGTAAAGGTATTGCCTGTACACTGTATACAGACAAAGAAAGTTATAAAATCGCAATGCTGGAAGACTACCTTAAACAAAACATCAACAATGAGACGCTACCATCATCAAATCTATTGAATAAAACACCCTATCAGCCAGCCATGGTCACTTTACAGATTGATGGTGGTAAAAAACAAAAAGTGCGCCCGGGTGATATTCTTGGTGCTCTCACGGGAAAAAATGGTATTGCAGGAAAACAGGTTGGGAAGATCAGTATTGATGACAACCGAGCCTATGTGGCGATTAACCGTGAGGTTGTTAAGCCTGCACTGAAAAAACTGGAAGAAGGAAAATTAAAAGGACGTTCGTTTCGAGTCAGGCAAATACACGAATAGGTTTTTGTGTAGCCTGCTACGTATAATTCAGCATCGGTCTTTACCTTTCTGGTGGAGCCAGTCAGTTTCAATTAATATTTATTTTCAATAAATATCAGGCACGCAGGCAACATACCGTTGCCATGTAAAAATGATAACGAAAAAATTTTACTGACTTTTGGCAGCACTTTCCCATCAAACCGCAAGGGAAATTACCTAGTTTTTTTTGAAAAAAAAGCTTGTCATACCTGTGTCTCACACATACTATTTTACCTACCAAAATGATGAGGCTCTTGCCAGGGAATATTAAGTTGCAAACAAGGAGCGTGCGAAGGTTGATTACTTAACGTTAGCAAACTCTTAATTGTAATTGTATCTCTGTATTCCCGGAAAACCCTTTGTCGGCATTTCACCTGACGCTCAGTATCGGGGTTTTCTGTGTCCGAAAGATTTTTATGATCATAAAAATAAGTTGTTATAAATTTATACGGTAGTTGTCATTATTGGGTGCTGTTTGACGCTATTCGAAGCACCAATAATGGGGGTTGTTCATTTTTGTGTCATTGATATGAACAGGAATATAAAAATTATGTAAGAATTTAAAGGAGAGCTTAATGAAGAGCATTCAAACAGGATTGGCCCTGGGCATACTGGCCGTCGCTGGCGTTACTCTAACGGGAAACGCTCAGGCCGTACCTTCATTTGCGGCTAAATATGAAAAAAATTGTTCATACTGTCATAACGCATGGCCTCAGTTGAATAATAAAGGTCGAAAATTTAAAGAACGGGGTTATCGTCTTAAGGAAGATCTGGAGGTAGAAGGTAAAACCACTCCTTATTATGAAGCAGGTAATTTTCCAATTAGTGGTCTGGTTATCTCACGTCCATACGATAAAGAAGACGGTGGCGACCGTATGGTACGTGCTATTCATGGCGTGGCGCTGTTTATTGCAGGCACTATGGGTAAAAACGTTTCCGTATTCACTCAAATTGAAGCCGAAGATGAAGCCAATTTTGCACCAGAAGTGGGTAGCACTGCGTTGTCTTATCGATTCAACAAAGAAGCCACTCTGCAAATGACCTGGAGTCAGGCCAATTGGGCCGATGGCTATGGCTTCCTGGGCAATCATTTCCGATTAACTCGTGGCAGCGTGGGTGTCATTGATCAAAATTTTGGTGGCGCTGACAATGGCGGAAAATTACGCTCCAAACGCCAAAATGTGGCCATGACCGGTCGTGTTGCCAACGATAAGTTATTTTATAACGTTGGTCTTGGTGGTACAGCCGATAATGTCGAAGGTGTATCCGGGAATGATCCTGGTAACGGTACCAGCATGAATGCGCGTGTTGCCTTTGATGTGAAAAAGAACATCATGGTAGGCGGTTATATCCTCGATGGTGAAGCTGGTAATTTGGATTTCAATCGCATGGCAATCGATACCCAGGCTGATTTGAAAAATATCCGTATTCAGGCAGCTTATGTCATGGCCGAGGATGATGTCATTGGGGGCACAGATAAAAACAATGCATTTTCCCTTCAGGCTTATAATGTCATGAAAACCAAAAAGGGCATGCCAACCTGGGTACAGTTGGTGCGTTTGGACAACTATGAAAGAAATGATGGTACCCATGAATACAACGAGTTGACTTTAAATATCACCCATTATCTGGCACAAAATATTAAAGCTTATATCGAATATTGGGATCGTTTTGATACACCGACGGGTATCGATAAAGATAACCGCTTAACTCTTCAGCTCTATGTTGGCCTGTAGTTTCATTTGGGAATATTTAAGACAATGAAAGCCAGGTGAGTTTTTCGTCTGGCTTTCATTTGTTTTAAAATATATATTTTAACAGATGATATTTTGTAACAAGCGTGAGCCGATTGAGTCCTTCTTTTCTATAAAGACCTTGAGACAATCATGAAACGAAATATATTTATAAAATGGAATGCATCAATATATTTTCTGACAATTTGCACTGCTGTATTTCTGCTCTCAATAAATGCAGTTATGGCCGCAGCACCAAATAAAATAAAAATTATGGCTGATGCCTGCTTAACATGTCATGGACCAAACGGGGCTGGATCTGGAAAAATTCCAGAACTGAAAGGCTTGGAAAAAAGCGATATCACCGAAAGTTTATTTGGCTTTAAATCAGGCGACGAGAAATCCACCATCATGGGACGATACGCTAAAGCACTGAATGATGATGAGATTAATCTGCTAGCCGAATATTTTTCGGCTTTAGACAAATAATCAAGGATCGATGTAATGAACCAGCTTGATCGCAGAACATTTATTAAACTGCTGGGAGCAGCTGGTGTAGTTTCCACCACCAGTGGTCTTGTTTTCCCAAGCAGTGCTGCGGCAGGAACCAAGGCCCGCGTGGTAGTGGTTGGTGGTGGTTTTGGTGGTGCAACCTGTGCCAACTACCTGCGTCAGTATGATTCCAACCTGAATGTGACTTTGATTGAGCCAAATATTCAGTTTGTTACCTGCCCATTCAGCAATACCGTACTGGCAGGGATGAAGTCTATAAACTTCATTACCCACAATTACGATGGATTGCGTAAAAATCGCGGTGTTAATATCATGCATGATACGGTGATTTCAATTGATGCCACTGCGAAAAAAATTAAACTAAAAAGTGGTAAAACACTCACCTATGATCGACTGGTCCTCTCCCCAGGAATTTCTTTTAACTGGCATGAAATAGAGGGTGCAAGTGCAGAAAATAGTAAAATTATGCCACATGCCTGGAAAGCCGGTGCGCAAACTACTTTGTTACAAAAACAATTGGAGGCGATGAAAGATGGCGGCAAAGTCATTATTGCATCACCTCGTAAACCTTTTCGCGCCCCTCCCGCTCCCTATGAACGTGCCAGCCTGATCGCATACTATCTTAAAAAAACCAAGCCCTCTTCGAAAATTTTACTCATTGATTCCAGTGGTGATTCTGAGGAACTGGCCATGTTCCGTACAGGCTGGGAAAAGCTCTACAAAGGTATGATTGAATGGGTCGATGGCTCTGAACAAGGTGAGATTGTATCCGCAGATGCCAAGGCATTATCACTGACAGGACGCACAATAGGTACTCTTAAAGGAGATGTTGTTAATTTGATTCCACCACAACACGCGGGGGAGATTGCCCGGGTTGCAGGCTTGGCAGATGAGTCGGGCTGGTGCCCTGTAAACCCACAAAATTTCGCGTCTACATTACAAAAAGATATTCATGTGATTGGTGATGCCTGTATTGCGGACCCGATGCAAAAAACAGGGCACAGCGCCAACACCCAGGGTAAAATTTGTGCGGCAGCTATCGTGATTGAATTGAGCGGTGGCACCATGCCGGATGTCACTTACAATACCAGTATCTATAGCCTTCTCAATCCCAAGTATGCCCTTTCATCAGCAGGAGTATACCGCCTGAAAAATGGAAAATTGAAACAGGTTTCGGGTGGTTTGAGCGCTAAAAAAGCATCTCGTAAAACACGGCTCAAAGAGGCCAGGTTTGCATCCGGTTGGTATAAGGGGATTACCATGGATACGTTTGGAAAAATCTGACTTTGCTATGTTTGAAAAAAATTACGATCCGGCAATTTTATGCGTAAGTTGCTAAAGGGAATTTCTCTATCGGTCATTACCGGTGCGCTAATTGTGGGGGCATTAATGGTTATTGGTTTTCATGGCATATTAAATGCAACCAATACCGAATCATTTTGTATTTCCTGCCATGAAATGAATATCGCTTATGAAGAATATAAAGGTACGGTGCATTATAAAAACCGTACTGGCGTACGTGCAACTTGTTCAGATTGTCATGTGCCACGGGATTTTGGCCCCAAGATGGCCGCCAAAATCCGTGCGGCCAAGGATGTTTGGCATCACCTTATTGGCACCATTGACAGCAAGGAAAAGTATGAAAATTATCGGCTGACAATGGCTAAAACAGTGTGGCAAAAGATGAAAAAAACGGATTCTCGCGAGTGCCGTGTTTGCCATACTGTGGCATCCATGGACTTTGAAGAACAACAAGGACGAGCCGCACGCAAACACAAAAAAATGGCGGAAAAAAGTCAAACCTGTATCGATTGCCACAAAGGCGTGGCACATGAATTACCTGAAGATTTCGATGAAGAAGATGAATAGGGTTGTGTTAATTCAAAGTCACCGAATCTTAAATCCATTTCCCAGTCCAGCGTTTACTTAAACGTTGCCACAGGCTTTCGGAGTCCTCCTCAAAAATAATTTTGGGGTGGGTACGCACCATAATCCAGTCACCACGACTGATTTCATTTTGTAATTGTCCGACACCCCAGCCTGCATAACCTGCATAGGTGCGTGTCGCAGTATGTGTCGTGGGCTTGAATGAATGTGTAAAAATATTTTTGCCGGTGGAAAAATAGATGTCATCGGCGATGTGGTGCATGGTCTTTCCGGGTTGTTGGGTGCGTAGCAATACAAAAATAGCATTGGTACTTACCGGCCCGCCGAGATACAGCGGATCAGTGCGTTGCTGTAATTGACGAACCCCGGGAAAAGCCTGCTGCAACGGTATACCCGCAGGCCGATTAATGGCAAGCCCGGTGGCTCCCTGTTTGCTGTAGTGAGTTAACAGAATAACGGTTTGCTGAAAACTACTACCATGCAGCTGTTCTGTGGCAACCAGAAATACACCTTCACTTTTTTGGGTGGACGGTGAATGGTACGGTGCCGCATCCGCAAAGGTTGCTGAATATCCGCCGATGATCATCAGCAAACCAAACAAGATATGGCGCACAGTGTGATTGTGCGTTGTAACACTCAGCAAATGGTGTTGTTGTAAGGGCATGACCGCCTCCAGACCGCACGGACAATCTGCCAGGGCGGTTATTGCGAGTATGAATCACGAGTATAGCGGAAACCCTATGTGAGCGGGGAGCCCACAGAGGATAAAAAATCATGTGATTTCTACGGTAAAGGCTCCATTTTGGCGAGCTGCCTGTGCAGTATCATTGGAACGTGACATCAATAAACGGGCATCATCACCTTTGGCCCAGGCAGTAACACCAAAACAGACGCTGGCCTGTATACCGGTCTGCTCACCAATCATTATCGTGAAGTTTTTGAGCTGCCCAACCAGTTTGTTGGCCAATGCGACAGCAGCATTTTTGTCGGTTTCCGGCAAAATAAAAATAAATTGACCCGCACTTAAATGCCCTACCATATCTGCCCAGCGTATTTGGTCACGCAGCATTTGGCTGATAGCGACAATAACTTTATCTGCAGCCACTTGGCCAGCGGATTGGATAATCTCCTCCAGATTAATAATGTCCATAGTAACCACTGACAATGGGTTCTGATAACGGCGACTGCGTGAGATCAGTGGCTCCAATCCTCTGTTGATGGCATGTGTATTAAGCAGGCCGCTCAGGGTATCTACCGTATTGTGTTGTGCCAGTTGCTGCGCCAGCTGATTGCGATCACTGCGTAGCATCTCTTCTTCGCTGATATCAAGATAGCAAACTGTGTACTGGCCATTATTCGGAGGCAGGGGGTAACGTAGCACACGACGCTGGATACCTGGCTGCGTATAACCCAGAGTAAAGGGACCATTATTCACCATGGCACTATCATCCCGGTTTGCCGAGGCATTTTTCCCCAACAACGCCAGTTCCGTGCGCCCGACGCAGTGTCCCAGTGGACACTCCAGCCATGTCGTCAAAGTCTTGTTACACCAGAGTACCAAGCCATCATCATCCGTAATGATGATGGCCATGGGTGCATTGGCAAGAATGTGTCGGCTGGTGTCGAGGCTGGGTTCATCCATGCGGCAATGCTCCTGAAAATGGTGTGTATATATCGGTGTGCCAAATAATTGTCATCATGTGGCGTAACCTATTGATTTTACTTACATCATTTTGCTGTGCGCAAATTATCAACAGGAACATGGGCTTATCAGCGGTCTTAAACGGTAAAACTTTAGTGTTTGCCGTCGTTAATTGTAGTCTGTTTACGCCTCAAACATTAAAGAATGGTGCCGAAGTAATGAAGTGGTGGGTTATTTTTTACCGCCACAATGCGTATTCCGCACGCGTTAAAAGAAAGTCGAAAATTGAGACAAAGCGGAAAAGGTATTCAAAGAGAGAGAGAAGCCTTGGCATGTCGATAGCAAAACGCATAAAACACAGCGATGACCACCTGGATATACGGGCGGTACGGAAGCGTTTTTTGGCGATTAACCGGGAGCGCCTGCGGCGTGCAGAAGGGGTGTTGAGTTGGCGCAATCGTGATTTCCTGGAATTGTTACCCGTACTATTTCATATCAATCACGCCATGCTGCCTGGTTTCGTATCCAAGCAAACACCCGCCGGAATATCAAATTGGGCACCTGCCAAAAAAGGTCTGGAAGCAGGTAAGCGTATTGCCAAAAGTTTTGATTATAAAAAAAGAGCTTTAAGAACTTTCGATATTCACTCAATTTTTCTGATGGGCAGTGTTGGCACTATTGCGCATTCAGAAAAAAGTGATTTTGATGTCTGGGTTTGTCATCGCCCAGGGTTGGATAAAGAACAGCTATTTCAGCTTGCCGAAAAATGTGAGTCGATTGAAGAGTGGAGCACCTCTGTGGGCCTGGAAGTACATTTTTTTCTGATGGATGCAGAAAAATTTCGCGGTGGCAATGTGGTTGAACTAAGTCATGAAAGCAGTGGCAGCACTCAACATCATTTACTGCTGGAAGAGTTCTATCGTACAGGTTTGTTGGTGGCCGGACGTTATCCTGTATGGTGGCTGGTGCCACCAAACGAAGAAAAAAATTACAAAAAATATGTGTCGCGACTTATCCGCCAACGTTTTATTCCAGAAAATGAAGTTATTGATTTTGGTGGATTGAGTGAAATTCCTGCGGAGGAGTTTTTTGGCGCAGCTCTATGGCAGGTTTATAAAGGCATTGACTCACCCTATAAATCCGTGTTGAAAATGCTGCTGATGGAGGCCTATGCCGCAGAATATCCACACAGTGATTTATTGAGCCTGAGATATAAGCGGGCAATTTACGATGGTATAAAGGACATGGATATGCTCGATCCATATACAATTCTCCTGGAAAAACTGGAAAATTATTTAACCAAACAAAAATCCCCTGAGCGTTTAGACGTAGTACGTCGCTGCTTTTATTTCAAAGTAGAAATGGTTTTAAGCCGCCAATCAAGGATGAATCAAAATTGGCGATGGAGGCGAATGCTCGAATTGGCCGAGGCCTGGCATTGGTCGGAAGGACATATCGAAATGCTGGACAACCGAAAGTCATGGAACGTACATCAGGTATTAAAAGAGCGCCGGGTATTGGTCGATGAAATAACACACAGCTATATGGCATTATCAAAATTCGCGCGCACACATTCCGAACTGGTACGTATCGAGCAAAAAGATCTCAACATTCTGGGTCGAAAATTGTATGCGGCATTTGAGCGAAAGGCCGGTAAAATTGAAACCATTAATCGCGGCATTTCTGCCAACATTGTTGAAAGCAATATCACTATCATTCAAAGCAAGGGAAAAAACACTGAAGAATCGTGGAGTTTATATCCAGGCATTGTAGATGGGCATGAACCAGGAGGTGCATTAAAGCGCGCACGCAGCATTGTTGAAGTGCTTGCCTGGTGCCATTTTAACCGCTTGGTTGGGTTGCGCACTATCATCACATTATTGTTAAGTGACAGTATTTTGGGCTTGAAAGAAACACGGTCAATTATGGATGCTTTGCAGTCATTATTTCCTGATGGTCACTTGCAGGAAACCGGGATTGAGAACTTTAATAACCCCCCATTGATTGAAAAGGGCTGTCTGTTTGCCAACGTGGGCATTGATCCGCTACCACGCCATTCCCGACGCGGAACTGACCTGGTAAGTGATCAGTCTGATGTAATGAATTACAGTGGTTTCTCATTGAATCTGGCATTAACTTTTGATCTGGTGGTAGTCACCAGCTGGCAGGAAGTTATTACGTACAAATATGTCGGCATCGCAGGTTTACTGGATTGCTTATCGCAATATATGCGCTGGAATACGGCAGACAATGCAGGGGAGCCTCCCTCGTTACGAGCTTTCAGTTATTCTTCCAGTCATAGCCGAGCTATTGCACAACGCATTGAAGAACTCTATAAAGATGTCGCAGCTACATTTTCCAATCTAAATACTGGAGGAGGGGCGCGTTACATTTTACAAGTGGAAAAATCCTATTTTTTATTGGAATCAGATGCCAATGCATTCACTTATACACATCAGCCCACCTACGAAGACCTATTAAAAGTTCTGGCAGCTCCGCAAGATACTTTTCGCCCCATTCAAGTGGATCGCCATGCCTTGCTGAATACACCACTACCCTCTATCTTATCGAGGAACCGTACCGGATTTATTCAGATGTTTTATTTTTGCCTGGGCAAAGAAGTGGATGTTTTTGTGCTGGATGAAAATGGTTCACTGTTTCATCAGCGTGTACCGCACATTGAAGACGAAGTGCTGGTAAATCATTACAGCCGTTTCTTTGATGCTGTATTAAACCGGCAAAGCTTTTTGTTTCAGGATAAAAATGCCAGCCTGATGCCGGATTCTCTGGAAATTTATAAAGTTAAAAAACGCAGATTTAATAAATACAGTTTTAGCCGAAAGACACCGGACATTAATCGACCTCCACGTTATTTTGATGTGCAGGTCATTGGCGACATGGTGGATAAAAATGCTGAATTCACTGTGTATTGCAATGATCAGGAATTTTCGTCGCTGGATTATGGAAAGCATTTATTCCGGGAAGTCGTACGTTATGTATTAACACAACGCGGCAGCGGTCAACGCTACCCTATTTATATTACCGACGTGGATTTATCACCAACGTTATTGGGTGCGCGACGTACTGATAAAGTACAAGTAATTGATTATCTGAAATACAAAAAACGCATTGAAGAAAAAATGAATAGGGAACTTGCCAAACTGTAGCTTTCTTCACCGGCCTAATGCCTTTGCCATAAAAAAATGTTTGATTGGTGTGGCACGATCAGAAATATCAAGTCCAATATTGCGTAATTCACGTAGCCCTGGCGTGTTATTGCTGAACAGGTTTTTAAATACTCCCATAGCTTCCAGCATCAATAAATTATCGCCACGCCGGGTACGCTCAAAACGCCGCAGCGTTTTGATGCTGCCTATGGGCTTGTGTGCGGCATGTGCTGTGAGCACGATATCTGAGAGACATTGTGCGTCCGCAAACCCCAGATTAACCCCTTGTCCGGCCAGTGGGTGGATAGTATGCGCTGCGTCACCAATCAGGACGAGGTGGGGTTTAACGTAGTTTTTTGCATGCTGGCCTTTAATAGGAAAACATGCGCGCGGCCCAGCGTGCAAAATCTTTCCCAGTCTTTTCTCAAAAGCAATTTCCAGCTCCTGTTTGAAGGCCGTTTCATCCAGCTCACATAAACGTTCTGCTTCTTCGATACGGGTGCTCCAGACAATGGAGCTGATGTTGTTTTCGCTTACGGGTAAAAAGGCCAATGGCCCGCTGGGCAAAAACCGTTGCCAGGCTGTATGTTGATGTGCATGCTCTGTGGTGATGTTGGCAACCACAGCGGTTTGTTGGTAGTCATCGACCGTAACACTAATCTCAGCCTGTTGCCGCACCCAGGATTGGCCTCCATCGGCACCCACCAGGAGTTCAGCCTGAAGCAGAATACCACCATCTAATTGTAGTTTGGCAGAGTCGTTGTCGAGCTGAAGACTTGCGGGGGTGTTCGGGCAATAAATATCAATATTGTCAAAAGTATGCGCATGGTCAATCAGTGCTTTATTGATGATACGATTTTCAATAATGTGACCAAGACTGGCTTCGCCAATTTCGGCGCTGTCGAAATGAATACTGCCGTTACCTCCGGCATCCCATACATGCATTTCGGTATAGGCGGTAACACGCATTTCATACATTGCATTCCATACACCCAGTGTTTTAAAAAAGGCTTGTGAGGCAGGGCTAATCGCACTGACACGCAGGTCAAAAGAATCTTTGGGCCATTGCGTGGGTGGTTCGCGCCCCTCGATGAGGGCGATTTTTAATGCGTTATTACTTTCTATGTGATTACCTAAGGCGCAGGCTAATGCACTACCCACCATACCTCCACCAACAATGATAATGTCATATTTTTTAGGTATTGCCTGTGCTGCGCTGGTCACAATGGTAACCCTCGCGCCAGTCGGGGCAATTTGCCAACTGTCCCCATGGAATGGCGGGCCAGCAGGTGTTTGAGTGGCGGCACAATATCGGTGGCAACCAGCCCCAGGTTACGCGCTAACACGAGGGGTGGAAAGCGGTTGGAAAAAGTATGCACCAGTGTGTTGGTAAAACAGATAACCTGACGGTGGTCCCTTTCCCGCCACTGTGCATATATCTCAAGCATGGATAATGCACCGATGTCCTCTCGTTCATGAAAAGCATCAACAATGTTTTGTGCAAGAGCGGCAACGTCACGCAAGCCAAGGTTAAACCCCTGACCGGCAATGGGGTGCAAGGTATGTGCAGCATTGCCAATGAGCGCTAATCGAGGCCGTATTTGTTCCTGTGCCTGAATCAGTTGTAATGGATAACTATGGCGTTTGCCGACTTTGATAAAATGACCGAGACGTTTGCCAAAACAAGATTGCAGTTCAGCGAGAAAATCTTCATCGCTTACTTGCAAAAGGCGTTGCGCATCTTCCGGGGCGCGTGTCCATACCAACGAACAGCGGTTATCCGGCATAGGTAACAGTGCCAACGGACCATTACGGGTAAAACGTTCATAAGCAATGTGCCGATGTGATTTTTCCGGTGTAATATTGGCGATGATGGCGGTCTGTCCGTAATCATGCGTGTGGGTGTGAATATCCAGCAGATTGCGGACATGGGAGTGACTACCATCGGCTGCGATTATCAACTTGCTGGTAAGTGATTCTGTGTTGTTATCTGGGTCATGTGCAATAACCGCAGTAGCATGATCATTGCCGAGTTTTAAATCGATGAGTCTGGCCGGGCTCATCAGCGTTAGATTGTCGCATTGCTGGAGTTGCTGCATTAGCACCGTACCCAGTTGCTGTGCAGTAACAACATAACCCAGCGCATCGACCTTTTCTTGCGCGGCATCCAGACGGGTAAAACCAAAACGTCCCTGATCGGAAATGTGAATACGCTGAATGCTCGTAGTTTGTGATGCGATGCGTGGCCATAACCCCATACCATCAAAAATGCGCCGACTACCAAAAGATAGAGCGATGGCGCGGTCGTCGTAACCCGGCGGCGTTGCTTTGTGAAGAGAGCCAGCTTCAATGAGTGCGATACGTAATGTCTGTTTGGCCAAGCTGATAGCCAAACAGGCGCCTACCATGCCACCGCCGATAATAATCAGGTCGTAGTCTGTGGTGGTATTCATGTTCCTGCCATCAGTGCCTCGATATCAGCAACAGTCTTGGGCGCATCTTTGCTCAATACGTCACAGCCGTCTTTGGTAACCAGCACATCGTCCTCAATGCGAATGCCGATGCCCTGCCATTTTTTCGCAACCCTGCGCTTGCCCACTTTTGTGCCGGGAGCGATGTACAGGCCGGGCTCCACAGTAAGCACCATACCCGGTTCCAGTTCACGCCAGGCGTCACCCACTTTGTAGTCACCCACATCATGCACATCCATCCCCAGCCAGTGGCCGGTGCGGTGCATATAAAACGTGCGGTAGGCTTGCTCTTTAATGAGTGTGCGCAGATTGCCTTTGAGCAGGCCGAGTTTGATCAGCCCTTTAGTGAGTATGCGTACTGCGGCTTCGTGAGGAGCATCCCAGTGATTGCCGGGACGCACTTTGTCGATAGCAGCCAGTTGCGCATCGAGCACGACTTGATACAACGCTTTTTGCTCAGGAGTGAAGCGACCATTAACGGGAAAAGTGCGGGTGATGTCGGCAGCATAGAGTTCGTTTTCGGCACCGGCATCAATGAGCAGCAGATCGCCATCACGCAATTCAGCATTGTTTTCAGTGTAATGCAGGATACAGCCGTTTTCACCACCACCCACAATGGGGGTATAGGCATTAACAACATTGTGTTGTTTGAAATGGTGCTGAAATTCGGCCTCAATTTCGTATTCCATCTTACCCGGCTGACATCGTTGCATGGCACGCTTGTGCGCCTGGGCAGAAACTTTCGCAGCTTTGCGCATGGCGCTGATTTCGGCACGGCTTTTGTACAAACGCATGTCATGCAGCAAGTGATCGAGAGCAACAAATTCACTGGGGGCATGCGCACCTGCACGAGATTGCTCCTTGAGCTGGTTGATCCAGCCAGTGACGCGCTGATCAAATTGAGTATCGCAACCCATGGCGTAATACACACGTTCGCTGTGCTCCAGCAAGCCAGGCAGGATGTCGTCAATGTCACTGATGGGAAAGGCATCATCAGCGCCGTAGTGTTCCATTGCACCCTCCAGACCAGCGCGACGGCCGTGCCAGGTTTCCATTTCCGGGTCGCGCTCGCGGCAAAACAGGATTACCTCACCGTGTTTGCGCTTGGGAATCAGCGCCAGCACGGCATCAGGCTCGTTAAAGCCACTCAGGTAATAAAAATCACTGTCCTGTCGGTAAGGGTAGTCGGCATCACGATTACGCAGCCGCATGGGCGCAGCAGGCAAGATGGCAACACTGGCCTTGCCCATCATTTGCATCAAACGTTTGCGACGACGGGCGAATTCAGTGGGTTTGATGTGTTGATTGGGATTCATGCCCCGATTGTAGCGGGGAAGCAAGGGGTAATGCCAATAAGCCCGAACATAAGAGTCCGGAATCTAAAATCCACGCACCTCGTTCACCACTCAAACCGCAGGCCAACAGCCACATTCCAGACCGTCAAATTATCCTGGGCTACCGTGGTTTCGTACTGGACGTAGGAAGAGACACCATCGGCAAACGTGGCCGACGTACCCAGAGCCAGCACATAATAATTGGCGCTGGGTGAATTGGTTTCAAAACTGAATTGGGTGTTCGGATCAACAAGGAAATACCCTTTCACTTTGTTGGCATCGCCTTGAAACTGATGAAGCCACGAGATATTGAAGTGCGGCACCAATACCCCCCATGAATAACTGAGGGCGTAACGCAATTGTGCACCTATAGTGGACACCAGTTGCGATACCTGTTGTTTATTAATCGCGACACTATAAGAACTGGCATCGGTTTCCTGATATCCGCCGATAGTGGTTTTCAGGTAATCCAGCCGCGCATTCAACGTTGAAGTAAAGCCTTTACGCGCAAAGTCGTATCCTCCGCCAACGCTTATGGCATAACCGGTACTGTCCGTATCACCTTTGGCCGTTACGTCCGTGGTACCAAATACCACGCGCCGTTGCATCTCATAATTACTAAGCGTGATCACACCAATAACATCAACGTAGCTGTTGTCAGAAGGATAGTAACTACCATAGAAGGTACCATTGTAGTTTCCCACATCCATGCCACCTTTTTTGTGGTCTATCTCCATGGTCGTTTGCCCGTAACCTAATGCCCACCCCATTAAACCTTTGTGTTCAAGACGGTAATCGGAGCCTACGGTCAAGGCATAGCTATCAAACCCAAATCCGGTTTCATAAACAGTTTCATCTTGTGTGCCGCCACCTATTTTACCGCTAATAAACCATTCCTGATTTTTACCAAGCCCCGAGCCTGCACTGCCTCCACTGGCATTTTCCTGTAATAGCTGATCAAACATGGTGCCCGTAATAGTTTCATTACCATAATTCAAACTCAGGCCGCTGAGTAGCGTCAAATTCTGACCGCGCCGTAACGCCGTCAAGCGGCGGCTGATATTGGATAATTGCTCCTTGGTCAGCTCATCATTCAAAGCGCTTTGCGCACCTACATTAGTGGGTGACGTAGCATCAATGAATTCACGCAAATCTTCCGCTACGCCCGAGTTGGTTGCAATGCGAAACTGTTCACACAAGTCATACGTTCTCGCCTGATCCAGACAAATACCCGTTAACGCATTGTTCGTAGCAGCACCAGGTGAGCTACCTTGATCGGAGATTGCCACATTGCCCACATTAACGGTTATTGTCGCTGTTTCCGTTACACCCTGATCATTCACCACCGCATAATTAAAGCTTTCCCGACCCTCGAAATTGAGCGCAGGCTGATATTCCACACACAGCACACTCCCGTCAGAACACTCAACAACAGTGGCCACCCCTAAACCGGGTTGGGTAGAAATCGTCACTACAGGCTCACTGATATTGCTGATGCTTTGGGATAAATTGATGACTTTTGGCAGGTTTATGTCGGTTGAAATCACCACATTTTTTAGCACTGCCTGAGCAATAGCCGGAAACAGCATTATGATCACCAATATCAGTACCATGCTGGCATGATTTTTCCTGACAACGGTTTTATCGGCAAAATTGGCAAAACAACGACCAACCCGGCATTGTATTCGTGATAGTTGCATTACGTTGTGGTCTACCTCTGAGATGTTTCCAGCACCCACAATCCTGCTTTGCTTCAACAACTTATTGAATTGGTTTATTGCTGAAGTCAGAAATTATGTTGCGAAGAATGACTTGCTGTATTGACGTGGATTTTAGACACAGATAATAACACTGCCAAAATCCGGGGTAAAACTACTGGTTTTCTACCTTCCTGCACAGGACTGTGAGCCTCCACTTTTTTTGCCAAAATAACAAGGCAATATTCCCTTGTTATTAATGATTTTAATCCGTGATAACCAGCAGTGCCCGGTTAGGAAATTGCAGTAAACAGAGGGAGATATAGACAAAAAAACTAAAAATATCACATTTAAAGCTTGACGTACGGTCAAAATCGTTCGGCAGCACTTTCAAAACCCTTGCCACACTATGGATTTATGACAATGCGCCTAAAACGCCCTGTAAAGAAAAAGTATTCTGCTCGTTCGTTCAAAAAATTGACCCAACCCCTGGCTGGAATTATCCCCCTAATCCCTGAAATGACATCACGTGGAAACAGACCACTCAAAATGACTTTTGAAGATCAACTCAATGCACTTA
>WFQM01000286.1 GCA_015487095.1 Gammaproteobacteria bacterium
GCACACCTCTACGATTACTTCGCACAGGGTGCCGCTATTGCCTGCCGATTTTTCAATCAGGCAGTAACACTGAACCCGGCATCGGTAATCACTTTTTCAATAGCCTCTTTCTGAATTATGCCAGAATCAAACTCGATGGTGACCATAGAGCCATCGAGATCAGCTGCCGCTGATGTGACGCCTTCACAATTCGTCAATGCATTCTGGATACTGTTTACGCAACCGCCACAGGTCATTCCTTCAACACGAATTTCTACACGTTCCATTTTTTACTCCGTTAGTCTTTTTTGAAAAATCAGGTTTCCAGCGTCTCAGCAATAAAGAGTTGCTGACAACACTGACACTGCTCAATGCCATTGCGGCTCCCGCTATTGTCGGGGTCAACAATCCCATTGCCGCAAGCGGTATGCCGATAATATTGTAAATGAATGCCCAGAAAAGATTCTGTTTGATTTTGCTGAATGTTGCACGACTGGCAGAAATCGAAGCCGCAACCAACCGTGGGTCAGGTCGCATCAGGGTGATGCCCGCTGTTTCCATGGCGATATCCGTGCCTGTACCCATGGCAATGCCCACATCCGCAGCCGCCAGTGCTGGTGCGTCATTAATGCCATCACCGATCATGCCCACGGTATAGCCCGCTTCTTTCAGTTCGTTAACCACCGATGATTTTCCGTCCGGTTTGACACCGCCCCGCGCGTCATCGACACCCGCCTGTTCGCCAATCACCCGGGCAACCTTTGGCGCATCACCGGATAACATCAGAGTCTTGATACCCATATCCTTCAGTGCCTGAATGGCAGATTTGGCGTCACTTCGCAGCGGGTCGGCAATGGAGACAATGCCCATGACGCCTTCCCGGTCAGCGATCCAGATGACGGTTTTTGCGTCATCCTGCCACTGTTGTGCAAGTTCACCCGCGGCTGATGAGTCAATATTATTGTTGCTCAACAATTCTTCATTACCAATAAAAATGTCCTTTCCGGACACGCTGCCGGATACACCGGTACCCGTGTGGCTTTGGAAATTATTGACTGGCGAGAGTGTCAATTCTCGCTTCGTTGTTTGCTCAAGAATCGCCTTCGCCAGTGGATGCTCACTGCCCTGCTGAACTGACCCGGCAATGGCCAGTAATTCGTCTTCGCTGCCACGAACGGCATGAATGGAAATAATAGTGGGTTTGCCTTCCGTCAACGTGCCGGTTTTGTCAAATATGATGGCATTCAATCGATGGGCACTTTCCAGGGATGCGACATCCTTGATCAGTATTCCGGAGCGGGCGGCGGCACCCGTGCCAGTCATAATGGCTGTCGGCGTCGCCAGCCCCAGGGCACAGGGACAGGCAATAACCAGTACAGACACAGCAGCGATCAGTGCTGTTTCAAACGTACCGTTTGCAACTACGCCATACTGAATGCCAAAGGTCACCACCGCGATCACAATGACAATCGGTACAAATATTTCGCTGATCCGGTCTACCAGACGCTGCACGGGGGCCTTGCCCGCCTGGGCGTTTTCAACCAGATGGATAATTTTCGACAGCGTGGAATCTTCACCCACTTTCGTCGCCCGGATTTCCAGCAGACCGGTGCCATTAATCGATCCACCGGTTACCGTGTCACCCTGGCTTTTTTCCACTGGCAGGCTTTCTCCGGTAATCAGTGCTTCATCGATTTCGCTACGGCCTGCCAGCACCTCACCATCCACCGGGATATTTTCGCCGGGCTTGACGATAATAATATCGGTGGCCTTGACCTCGGCAATGGGCAGCTCCCGTTCCGAGCCGTCGTTACGACGCACCCGGGCGACCTGGGGTCTGAGATCCATCAACTGTCTGATGGCCGCTGTGGTGCCACGTTTGGCCTTGGCCTCCATGAACTTCCCGGCCAGAATCAGTGTGATCAGTACCGCAGAGGTTTCAAAGTACAGTTGTCCATGGGCATCCTGAAGAGTCAGCAGTAAGTAGACACTGTAAAAATAGGCTGCCGAGGTACCCAGCACCACCAGCACATCCATATTACCGGCACCAGCCCGCAACGACTTCCAGGCTCCCTTGTAAAAACGGGCACCAATAATAAATTGTACGGGTGTGGCAAGCAGCCACTCGACCCAGGGTGCAAGATGAAAGCTGCCGAGACCTGCCATGGCGGCCATTTGTGAGGCCAGCGGCAGGGCCAGCAGGGCTGATGCAATCAGAATGTATTTTTCGCGGCGCAGCGCTGCCTCTGCTTTGGCACGGTGTGCCTCTTCAACCCGAGCCTGCTCTTCGGAGGCGGAAACAATAACTGCCTTGAAACCAGCTCGCTTAACTGCATCTGCCAGCATATCCAGATGTACAACCCCGGAAATTCCAATGACATCCGCACGTTCCAGCGCCAGATTAATATTGGCCTCGGAAACACCGGGTACAGCCATCAATGCCTTTTCAATGCGACCTGCACAGGCGCTACAGGTCATGCCTTCGACCGGAAAAGAGAATGTCTCTCGGGCAACATCAAATCCCGCGTTACGGATTACGTTTGCAACACCGACGACATCCGTTTGATCTGCATCGAAGCCGATATCAGCACGCTCCAATGCAAAGTTGACGGTAGCGCTGCCAATCCCGGCGGCCTGATTTAAGGCCTTTTCCAGCCGGACGGCGCATGCCCCGCAGGTCATTCCTTCGACCGCGAGGCTGGTTGATGTCAGTTGATGGTCAGGGATTACTGGTTGACTGATTTCCATATAAAGTCACATTAACTTGAAATTGTTGGTCCGCACACAATGGGGACAAATATGCAGATTTTCAAGGTATATCCGTGGTGCCTGAGTGTTAAGCCCTTCAATGTTCGCCATATTTAGCTCATGGCCAAGAGAACAACCAGTTTTTTTGCGGCCCGGCAACAGAAAGTGTTCAAATAACAAGCAATATCCATGGGTTATACCGTAATATTGAATAAGCCCTGCCCGGGAAGAGAGTGGAGCTGGGGCGTGTATCGATTTTTTGCTCTGTTTTATTCAACACAGAGTAAAATACGTAGGGTGGAACAAGCGCAGCGGTTCCACCAACAGGCTAATAAGGAACAACAAATTGCCTCTGTGCTCACGAGCGCTGATAAAAAAAATCAATCTCCGGCTACAACAACTCACCGACAAACAGCGAGTCAAGATAAATGTTGATAGCAGACTGAACTTTGAAGATTGTCCCTTTCCTGTTTGGTGGAACCGCTGCGCTTGTTCCACCCTACCCAGCTACCAGCCTAGGGCTTAACAGCTATGCCCTCAGAGGCTGTTTACTTGCACTGTATATAAATACAACTAGTCAGTGTTCAACAACAGACTGAAAATCAATACTAATGCGTTTACCTGCCACCGGCCGGAACAGATTGTCTGCAAAGGCCACATGCGCCGGATGTTCACGATAGTTGTCAATCACCGCCGGATGACAGAAGCGAACCAACCAGGTATAACGATAACTGGCATCCGCCTGCACGGCCTCACCCGTAAATACTTCGCGCACACCGGGTATGGTAGCGAGCACTCGACGGCCTTCAGCCATCATTGTCTTTGCACCCACATCATCCAGCCCTTCAACGTTGTAAATAATGAGATGCTCCACCGGGCTCCATGGCTGACACTGCGCCAACACATCAGCAGCACGCCCCGCTGCTCCCCACAAGCGTATGCAACGCTCAACTTCAACGGCAATAACGCGGTTGATATCTTTTAATAATCCAGTGCAGTCTGCGGAAGTATCGGTGCGGACATTTTCCCTGATCTGCTTTCCCGCCACAGTGAACAATGCCGTGCCACCGTTGATTTTGCTGATACCATTCGCAATGAGTTGACGACATTGCTCATCGGAAAGCCCGCTGCCATCGTGTATGACCAATGGCATTTTCAGTGCTTCATTGATTTGTTTCAACTGCGAATAATCCAGCTCGGATTTACCTTTCATCTGCCCATGTGCAACATCAACAGAAATGGCAAGAAAATCCACCCCCGTGCGCTCAACATACGCTTTAATTTCAGCAAGTGAGACGCAGACAAGATCCCCTGGCTTTCCTTCAACCGGGATGCCACAGGCCTGTGCAGTTTCAACCACTTGCCGGGTGATTTGCATATTTTCCGCAGGGTCCAGATGAGCAAGATCGACCTGCACACCATTGCAGCCAAGCCTGATCCCGTTTACCGCAGATTCAAGACCGGCACCATGATTAAAATGAATGGCTACTGGTACCTGTGCCCGAATTGCAGCAGCTTCTACTGCGGGCATCATTAATTCAAAGCTGGAGTGTTCAAAATGGGATTCTGTCAGACTCAGGATAACCGGTGCATGCGCCTGCTCTGCGGCCATTATTATCCCGTCCAGAAGTTCCAGACTTACCACTTCAAAAGCACCCACCGCATAGCTATGATGACAGGCATGTTGCAACATGTGTTTCATGTCAACTAATGACATGGTGTGTTACCTCGAAAACAGTCAATCAGAGTCGTTAATTTTGCCCGGAACGCAGTGCAGCAATGCGTTCTTCCAGCGGCGGGTGTGAAAGAAACAGCCGTTTCCAACCCTGCGCACCACCACCAGCAATGCCAAATGCCGCCAGCTGATCCGGTAGTTGCACTGGGTCATGTGAAGCCTGCAAACGTTGCAAGGCGGCCACCATCTTTTCCCGACCCGCCAGTTCTGCGGCACCGGCATCGGCTCGAAATTCACGCTGGCGACTGAACCACATCACCACTGCGCTGGCGAGAAAGGCCAATACCAGCTCTGCGACAATAGTCGATACCCAATAACCGAGCCCCGGGCCACGATCATTCTTGAGAATGACCCGATCCACCACCCAGCCAATGACCCGGGCAAAGAAAACGACGAAAGTATTCACCACACCCTGAATCAACGCCATGGTGATCATGTCGCCATTGGCGACATGGCTCACTTCGTGTGCCAGCACAGCTTCCGCTTCGTCCCGGTTCATGTTTTCCAGCAGTCCACTGCTCACTGCCACCAGTGCGTTGTTACGCGACATGCCGGTGGCAAAGGCATTGATATCCGGTGCTGCATAGATGGCCACTTCCGGCATACCGATTCCCGCACGCTCTGCCTGTCGGGCGACCGTCTCCAGTAACCAGGCCTCGGTGGCATCAGCTGGCTGTTTGATCACATGCGCCTTGGTCATGAACTTGGCGCTCCACTTCGAGATGGCGAGGGAAATAAATGAACCGGCAAAACCGATAATCGCGGCGAACACCAGCAGGCTGCCCAGGTCCAGGCCGTAGTTGGCGGTGAAGTAACTTTCCAGTCCCAGCAAGCGCATGGAAATACTTAATACAATCAATACACCAATATTGGTCAGTAAAAAAAGTGCGATACGTTTCATGTCAGCTTACAGTCCTCATTTGTTATTCCCCTCAAGTGAAGGCTGCCTAGTCCTGTTTCAAGTGCTCTTCCCGCGTTTCCCTCAACAGCAGTATCTTCTCGCCTAACAGACTGGCCATATAGTGATAATAATTGACGGTGCAGCTCACGGGAGTGTGTAGATAGCGCTGCCAATCCCGGCGGCCTGATTTAAGGCCTTTTCCAACCAAACAGCACATGCCTCGCGGGTCATACTCTTCGACCGGAAAACGGGTTAATGTCAGTTGCTGATCTGTCAGCTCCTAATCAAGGGTTACTGGTTGACGGGTTCCCCTAAAAGTCATATTAACTTGAAATTATTGGTCCGTAGCAGGAAGGAGTTAGTAGGGAGGAATTACGCATTTTCAAGGTATCCTCGAAAATTACGTTTCCTCCTCCCCCATTTCATGCTCGCCCGACCAACCCGACTCTTTTGCTTTCTGGATTGCCTGCTCATAAATTTCACGATGACGTGTAGCCAGTGGCTCGGGCAACTGACTGACCATGCAGCCGTATTTATCCCACTCAGCATTGACCTTTTGTAATAAGGCATCGATCCCGCCCAGAGCCCAGCCTTCGCAGGTTTCGGTTTCAGGAATAAGCTCAAATACCCAGGCATCTCTGATGATCTTTCCAACGTTGGTCATACCACCATTCATGTCGTTATCAAGACCGATATACAGGTTCGGTTTTTTCATAATTCTTCCCATTTTAGCACTTTGACCACGCATACAGCCTAGTCAAGGCACTTACGCAACCGTTAATAATCGAACCATCTTACCATGACAGATAAGCATTAACGCACCGACAAACATGACAGAGCGGCAAAACCCAGTAAGTGAACGGTTATTCAGGCAGGAGAAAAACAGACTCCTGGATTCTGATAAAACAGATAGAATGAAGCGTCAACAACGTCAAACAAAACAGAGGGAAGCTGATGAATGTTGTGGGACCCAATCAGGGATATGAAAAAATGTTTGCGCCAAACCAGTTAACGCTCGGTGTGTTTTTTGCCATCGAAAGTTACTCCGGCAGCATCCCAACAATGGAAAACCAGGTCGCACTGGCAAAACGGGCTGAAGCACTGGGTTTTGCCGCATTATGGTTCCGGGATGTGCCCTTGCACGATCCGAGTTTTGGGGACGTAGGGCAGGTTAATCCTAACACATCAGTTGAGCCGTCGCGAGAGCGGCTAAGGTGCTCAAGATCAATGACTTTTTCGGTTATTTTGAATGAAAGCGTATCACCCATACGGTAAGTTCAAAATGTTCGAAAAAGTCATTTAGATTGAGTGCATTAGACGTTCGCAGTAGGCTCAACTGATGTGTTAGGTTAAATATGGAACAAGACCTGCTGCCGACGTGCTCGAAGAGGCCAGTCAGGAAATAGTGCCTTTCTTCTCAATGCCAAACACCTGAGGAAAATATTCTGGTAGTCTGTTTTCAGAAAAATCGTCAAATGACAAGGAGAACAGCAATGGCAGGGAAATTTGTTATTACAACAGGCAAAGATGGTAAAGATTACTTTGTTTTAAAAGCGGGAAATGGTGAAGTTATCTTACAATCCCAAGGTTATAGTTCATCCACTGGATGTACAGGTGGAATTGAATCGGTAAAAACCAATTCTCAAAACGAAAGTAAATTTGAATACCGAGAAGCAAAAGACGGCAGAACCTACTTTATTCTCAAAGCCAATAATGGCCAGGAAATTGGCCGGTCTCAAATGTATAAGACTGAAAGTGGCTATAGCAACGGCATGGATTCAGTGGCAGAAAATGCAGTAAATGCCGTCATCGTTGACGACAGGTAAACGGCATTTCCTGTTTGAGGGGCAACATTAAAATGTGAATGTAAATGCTAAAATCCCTCATCCCAAAAACAACGAGTATTTAACGCAGAGATCGCAGAGAAAAACACTAAACACTCTGCGACCTCTGTATTTATAACACGCCGTTTGCCAGCAGCACTAAACACCATTTCCCCATGCATTGGAGCACTTGTCCGGAAAGAGTAAACTTCTGGGTTCCGGCTAAAAACATGCCGAAATGACGGTATTTTCAGTAACGTAAAGTGCTAACAGAACGATTTAGCGCTTAGTTCACATTTAAGGGGTATTTTTAACCTAACGCCTTCGACCCGCTTTGTGACCACGCGCATTTTCACCGGAACGCTGGCCATCACGATGACCGGGTTTCGGTCTTTTCGGTTTGTTGGATTTAACCGGCCGATGATCCAGACGTGATTCCGGCAGATCATGTACCGGCTCAAAACCATCCACCAGCTTGCGATCCAGCAGCTTTTTGGTCAGCCGTTCGATATCCGAGAGCTGTTTGAATTCATCAGCACTCACCAGCGATACCGCATGGCCGGTAGCACCTGCGCGGCCAGTACGACCAATGCGATGCACGTAATCTTCCGGTACGTTGGGCAGATCAAAGTTAACCACCTGTGGTAACTGCTCAATATCCAGACCGCGGGCGGCGATATCCGTTGCCACCAGAACCTTGACCTTGCCGCGTTTAAAATCGGCCAGTGCTTTGGTGCGCGCACCCTGACTTTTGTTGCCATGAATGGCGGCAGCACGTATACCCTTTTCGTCCAGGTAACGTGCCAGACGGTTGGCACCGTGTTTGGTGCGACTGAACACCAGCACCTGCTGCCAGTCGTTGTCGCGAATCAGCTGGGTGAGCAGTGCCGATTTTTGTTTTTTGTCCACCGGATGAATCCACTGCTCCACGGTAGGTGTGGCGGCATTGCGCGGTGTGACAGAAA
>WFQM01000287.1 GCA_015487095.1 Gammaproteobacteria bacterium
AAGGAATGGAAATTAAATAACATCGGTAACCCTCTTTAAAACGAAGTTAAAGTGTTTATAGATTTTTTTGTTCTGCTCTATTCAACACAAAGTAAAACGGTAGGGTGGAACAAGCGCAGCGGTTCCACCAGCAGGCTATTTTAGGAACAACAAACCGCCTCCGTACTCACGACTGCTGACAAAAAACCTGCAACAAAAGCCCGATGACATGAAACAGAGAAAAGCTCCCATACAATAACAACTCACTGACAAACGGCGATTCAAGGTGAACATCCATAACGAATCAAACCTGGAATATACCCTTTTCCATTTGGTGGAACCGCTACGCTTGTTCCAC
Source organism: Gammaproteobacteria bacterium (assembly GCA_015487095.1). Lineage (GTDB taxonomy): Bacteria > Pseudomonadota > Gammaproteobacteria > SZUA-152 > SZUA-152 > SZUA-152. The sequence goes on from WFQM01000287.1 coordinate 338, forward strand.
CCTACCCAGCTTAGCCTAACGACTATGCTCTGCGCCCCCTCGAAGCAATCAGATTTTTTTCTGCTCTATTCAACACAAAGCAAAACGGTAGGGTGGAACAAGCGCAGCGGTTCCACCAGCAGGTTATTTAGGAACAACAAACCGCCTCCGTACTCACGACTGCTGACAAAAAACCTGCAATAAAAGCCCGATGACATGAAACAGGAAAAAGTTCCCATGCAATAACGACTCACTGGCAAACGGCGACTCAAGGTGGACATCCATAACGAATCAAACCTGGAATATACCTTTTTCCATTTGGTGGAACCGCTACGCTTGTTCCACCCTACCCGACTTAGCCTGACGGCTATGCTCTGTGCCTTCGAAGCAATTAGAATATCAGATAATTAGCCTGCACTCATATTTACCTCGTTTACAATAACGCACTGTATCCTCTTTAATTACATACAGCCAAATTGCCTCGCACGCGCCAAGAAAAACGTTATCATTTTTTGGTTCCCTCATTTTAAGTAAATTTTTATCATTTTTTGGGTTCCTTAATTTACGCTGAAAAAATGTAATACTGCCAAGCTAGCCTGATATCACATGCATTAGTATGCATTTGCGGCAGGGATTTCCGCCGCCTGCAAAAATAGAAATATTTGCAGTTATTTTTTATTCAGGAGAATTAAAATGAATATCATAAAAAAACATGCAACACTGGTTGCCATTGGTAGTTTATTACTTAGCACTACTGTTCTGGCTAACCCGCCTAAACCCAATGTGTTTGATGGTGGTAATAAATGGCACATTACTGGTTATTTTGATTCCACCAGCAACCATGCCCAAGCAGCAACACAGGAAATCTGTTTCCTGCCATATTCTGTAGTCGGCACCAGTATTCAGGGAGTCTGGTATTCAACCAGCTTCCCTGACTGGAATGGTCGTTATTACCAAGAAGGTGACGAAGTCAAAATGACCGGTGATTTCGCCAAAGATGTGGGACATGACCACATGACACTGGTACACACAACCTACGACGTTCCTGGGCGTGTACGCGGCATGGCATTCAAAGACTGGACTGAATGGCGTGAAGATGGCAAGTTTGGCAGAATCATTGGCTGGGGCAATGCCACAATGGTACGTGCCGGACGTTGCGCATATCCAAAATTCAGTAACGACAAGGCAGCGCTGGAGAACGAGGCACAGAAATTATCCAGTTCGCTACCGGAGCGTTTGACGGCTAAAGGTGAAATTGCGCAGTCTCCCGGACAGCCTGATCTGGAAACCCTTGATACTTACCTGCAACGTGCAGGCATTCAATAATACTGACAAAGCTACCCGTAATATTGCGGGTAGCTTTTTACAGTGATTGGTATAAGAATAAACCTCACCGCACGCACAGCCGCCTACCCACAGGAAATTCTCGACAGGCTTGTCGAGGGATAAGCGGAATAACACAGTCACTTTTTGAGAGGAAATAAAAATATGAGCGTTCTAATCGGAGATACCATCGTGTGCGGGCAACACGCTGGCGGCGATGTTCAACTGAATATTTTTGGTGACGAGTTTTATGCCCGCTATGAAACCCTTGATGGATACACGGTTGTCTTCGATAAAGACCATGGTTGCTATTGCTATGCTTTGCTTGCATCAGGGCGTTTTGTCTCAAGCGGTGCGCCTATCGGCAAGCCTTTACCGGACGGGCTGAGAAAACATCTCAAAGAAGAGCCTGCTGTGTACAACGAAAAATTTGAGCTGAACTACAATCGCCTCCGCCCGCGGGAAACCGACCCGGACTTGAGCGCGACGCGCACTATAGGACCGGATGATGGTTTGCTGTCCGGGCGCAAGCTACACCAGGGAACTGTTCGTGGACTGACGATCATTGTTGATTTTGATGATGTTGTCACAAACATTTCCCGCGAGGCCGTCGAAACAATGTTTAACGCCGAAAACTATAGAACAAACGGAAACTACTGTTCGGTCAATGAATATTTCAAAATCGTCTCAAGCGGAAAACTCAATTATGTCAACACCGTTATCGGGCCGATAAAACTACCCAAAAGGCGAAGTTATTACATCAGCAACTTACTGGTTAAAGAAGCGCTGGATATCGCTGTTGAAAAATTTAACATTAACCTTGCAGATTTTGACTCCCGGGGGGAAGGGATTGTAGATGCAATCAATTTTCTTTATGCCGGAGACTCCCAATATAGCGGTAATCTTTGGCCGCATAACTCTGTTCAACAATTGCAATACGGTGCGACCCGCACCCACTACTACCAGCTCACCGGGCTTGGGGCATACGCTGTCGATCTGAGGATTGGAACAATCTGCCACGAAAACGGCCACTTGCTTTGCCGCTTTCCGGATATGTACGACTACGGCAAGCGTGATGGTGATTTTGAAAAAAGCCAGGGTATCGGTCGTTACTGCCTCATGGGCTCGGGCAATTATCTCAATCAGCGACGCACGCCTTCACCGGTATGCGGTTATTTACGCGAACTCGCTGGCTGGGTTGATAATGTGCATATTCTCAATTCATCCGATACCATCACGGCTCCGCATAGCAGCTACAATACCATCTGGAAACACGAAACCACGCTGCCCAATGAATATTTCATCATTGAAAACCGTAGCCAGCTCGGGCTGGACAGTTATCTTCCATCAAGCGGACTGGCTGTTTACCATTGCGACACACTGGGCTCCAACGAATGGCAGGATGGCACCCGAAACAAACATTACCAATGTGCCCTCCTCCAGGCTGATGGCAGCCTTGATCTCGAAAACAATCGTAATGCCGGTGATGCCACAGATCTCTTTGGTGGCGTACCCGGTGTAGCAATCTCTGATGTAACAACCCCTTCATCCCGAATGTGGAATGGCACAGACTCCGGTCTTGTCATTTCAGAAGTCAGCACTGCTGGCGATGACATCACATTCACTGTCGGGAAACCCAAAGGTCAACCCATTGCCGAAGCTGAAACATTCCCAAACGTACTCATTCCTGACAATGACCCCAAGGGTGTCACCAGTTTTCTGGACATCGAGTCCTCCGGTGAAATCACTGATTTTTCTGTCAATGTAGAGATCATTCACAGCTGGATCAGTGATCTAAAAGTCTCACTTGTTACCCCCGATGGTACTGAGGTGGTGTTACATAATTACGAGGGTGCAGATGGCGATGACATCAAAAAGACTTACAGCAGTGCAACATTGCCCGCACTGGCAGAGTTGGTGGGAAGCGACGTTGGTGGAAGCTGGTCAATTACCGTTATTGATACCGCCTCTCAGGATGTCGGTCGGTTGGTGCGCTGGAGCATTGCGGCCTAACACCAACGCCGTTCCACGGTAATAACAGAAAGCGTAAACCCGAACCTCCCCATTCCTGATGCCAACGCCCAGGGAAATTCAAGCGAGATTCAAATCCAGCAAGAGGGAGAGGTCAAAAACATCACTGTCAATATTGATATTGTACACACATATATTGGTGATCTTCAGGTTGAGCTTTTTTCTCCGTCCGGGCAGGTTGTGCGACTACACAATAATAAAGGTGGATCGAACAACAACCTCAAGCGGTTGTATGACATCACATCAACACCTGATCTCAATGATATTCTTGGTGAGTCTGTTCGGGCAACTGGAAACTCCGCGTACGCGACCTCGCTGCCCAGGATGTCGGAACGCTTGTTTCCTGGGGCATCACCCTTGAGTATTAACTGATATTACGCAGATCTCAAATGTGAATTAAATGCTAAAAATATCTGCCTTTAAAAAATTACTGGGTATTAACGCAGAGGTCGCAAAGAACACAGAGAAAAACACTAAAAACTCTGTGCCCTCTGCGTCTCTGTGACCTCTGCGTTAAATACTCGGTGATTTTAAAGTAGATATTTTTTTAAGCGCAATAGTAAATATATTCGACTCATTACGACCGGTTCTCCGCTGATTTTGAACCCCGAAACCTAAACAATAAACACTTTCATACCAGCAGTATCCACTGAGCAATGAGCACGCCATTAACGGGGGTTAACAATTTCGGGTTTCAGCTAATGAAAACCAGGGCGGAAGAATTTACCCCGGTTGTTGAAAAAAACAAGCGTCTCTTTGTGGGCAAGGGACCTATTTTCCCTGCCCCTTTTGTAAGCGCGTGATTTAAATAC
>WFQM01000288.1 GCA_015487095.1 Gammaproteobacteria bacterium
GATGATGTGGACATTCTGTTAAAAAAGATAAAAACTAAACGGCAGGATCTTGCGGATTATCTTGCCAGAAATGAATCCCGACATTCACTGCTCGTTAATTCATCAATTGTTTTTGGTGCTTTAACCGCAGCAGCAACAGTGGGACCGGGTGTGGGTGGTAACGGATTTATTGATACTGTCAAAAATGTTATGCCCTTCGGCATCCCGGCTTGGCAACTGCTGTGTTTATTGGCTGCCACGCTTTCTGTTGCGGCAGTCATCACTAATGGCATGTTGAAGTCCCAAAACCTCACTGTCAAAATTAGCAGTGCCAGAAGCTGTTCATCAAAACTTGAAGGCCTGGAAGCGTTATTGGAGTTACGGAAAATGGACGTGAAACAGGCTGCCTCCCTCTATACACAACATATATCCGAAGTTCACCACGTTTGACAGCATATTTGAAATGCGGGCCATACAAGTGTCAGGGAAAATGTTTATTTGCCTTCGCTGCCAACACAAATAGAGGCTGTATGTGGCACGTTTTGCATGCCCCAATGCGTTGTAGCCCAGCTCAATAACAGGGCGGGACCAGCACCCTGTAGTTCGGCAGGTGGCGGATGACCGAGAAAGGCCAGCGCCTTACTCAGTGTGGGGCCGGGATGTCGGGTGTCGATGGCCGCCGCGAAGTTTTGCTTGCTGAGTTTTTGACCGTGTTGATTAACGGCAAGCGGCAGATGGCTGTATTGTGGATGTGAGTAACCGAGACACCTCTGCAAATAACGTTGTGGCAGGGTGGACCCCAACAGATCAGTACCACGCACAATATCAGTGATGCCTTGCTGTGCATCATCCACCACCACTGCCAGATGGTAAGCATAAAGACCATCAGCGCGATGGACGATAAAATCACCCACATCGGTTTGCAAGTTGGATGTCACCTGACCTTGCAGGGCATCAGTGAAGGTTTCATACTCGCTCGGCACGCGAACCCGCACTGTGCGAGGTGTTCCTCCTGGGGCGAGTCCATTTCGACAAGTGCCGGGGTAAATATGACCATTACCGTTGACAGCAATGGTTTTACGACTACAACTACAGACAAAGCTGTGATGGCTTTCAATCAGTTGAGTCAACGCTGTTTCGTAGGCCTCATAGTGCAGGCTTTGGTACAGCACGGCACCGTCCCAATTCAGGTGGTAGGCTTCCAGCGCACGCAGAATTGCATCGGCAGCACCGGCCTGTTCGCGAGGCGGGTCAATGTCCTCCATACGCAGCAGCCATTCGCCCTGTTGACGGCGGGCCTCTAAATAGCTGCCAAGGGCAGTGACCAGTGAACCAAAATGCAAGGGGCCGGTGGGCGAGGGGGCAAAGCGGCCTCGATATCGTACATGCTTTGGGGTTGTGGTGAAATGTTGATCAACTGACATGGAACCGATTGTAACAGCCCAGCGTGTCTAGCCTTAAATAATCCCCATAGCAATCGGGATTCAGGCCTGACGGCACAGCCCCTCTGGCCATGAAATAAATATGACGCACACATTCAGCGTTAAATCCCAAGCGCTATGGGTATAGGGCTTTGAACCTAAACCTTGAATTTGGATCGAAGTATTTTGAGTTCTGGCCGGTTTGTCAGAAAGTTTGGCCTTAGGCAAATATTTCTCCTAACGGAAACATTGTTTTGGCCGATGCAAGAAGCAACATTAAATGTTCACTGTTATTAGTGACAGAGAATACACTGAGGAGCACGCTGTGAGTTGGTTAGTTGAGGGAACGATGCAAAATGGTCGCACCTTTCGTCCTAGTGACTGGGTGGATCGGGTGTCAGGTGTTTTGGCAAAATTTGGTGCTGATCACCGCCTGCGTTACGGCGCGGTACGCCCTTGTTATGTGAAGGGAAAAAAATGCCTGCTGGTACAAAAAACACTGGAACGTGATGACCCGGTGGCTTTTGAGTACGTCAGCACATTTGTACGCACCAATGGTTTGCAGATGCATGATTTGCTGGCCGGGACAGAAGTGGAAGAGACCGGGCCGAGTGATATAGTGAAAGAATTAGGGGCGGTGGCTTAAGCAACAAGCCGCGCCAGCAGTAACCCTGTTAGGGGAGTATAGCCAAAATGGCCGCCAGTCTGCGAGGACGGGCGGCCATTTTTTGTTTGTTACGTTATCCGCAAAAAATAGGGTTATTTGCCGTATTGTTTTTCGCGGATTTCGTTCAGTGTTTTGCAATCGATGCACTGGGTGGCTGTAGGACGGGCTTCCAGGCGACGGATGCCAATTTCCACACCGCAATGCGAGCAGTAGCCATAATCTTCACCAAGGTTATCGATGGATTCGTCGATTTTTTTGATGAGTTTGCGTTCCCGGTCCCGGGTACGCAGTTCCATGGCAAATTCCGATTCCTGGCTGGCCCGATCATTGGGGTCCGGGAAATTGGCTGCCTCATCCTGCATATGATGCACGGTCTCATCGACCTTGCCCATCAGCTGTTGTTTCCAGCCTTCCAGAATGTGACGGAAATGCTCTACCTGCTCCGCATTCATGTATTCCTCACCCTTTTTACTATTGTAGGGGGTGAAGTTGGTGAAGTGATTGTCATCCATTTTATGAGTATTCGCCATAGTCTTTTGAGGTGTCGGTTTTTTTGCGGTCACTTTTTGAGTCTCGGCCTTTTTCAGCGGTGCCTTTTGGGTGAGTGCAGCCATTTCGGTGGCACCCTTCTGTGTTGAACGGGTTGTTCCTTTTTTCTTTACAGCCTTCTTAACATGGCCATAGAGATATTCCTCTGTCCTGCCTTTAACGCCTGCTCGTTGCCAAGTAGTGATAATCCAGTTTACAGGACACATTACAAATTAGGCAGAGAGTATAAAAATAAGGGCGCATTTTATAGCAAAGAAGGCATTGCTGTGCAAATTTATTGCGTCATCTGGATGTTTTGTAACCAGTCCTTAGCGCACATACGGGTATTTAAGGTGAAATTGTGGAGCATCGTGCCATCAGGAAATCTGGGGTAAGATGTGCGGCCGCCCGTCATTGGGCATGAATTTACTCATGGTCTGCGGATATCGACATAGAGAGAACTTTACTTTAAGAGAATGCCAAATGAATGAATTAAAAGCACTTTTGTTTGATGTGGATGGCACATTGGCAGATACCGAACGCGATGGTCACCTCGTCGCTTTTAATCGCGCCTTTGCTGATGCAGGACTGGATTGGCACTGGTCATCGGAATTGTATGGTGAATTGTTAACAGTGACCGGTGGTAAAGAGCGCATGCACTTTTATCTCGATGAATACAACACTGGCTTCAAGCGCCCCGATAATCTGGATGACTTCATTAAACAATTGCACGCTGCTAAAACCGAGCATTATGTGAATATCCTGGCGGAAGGCGGAATGCCTTTGCGTAGCGGGGTGCGTCGGCTGATCGAGGAGGCACGTACTGCGGGTATGCGCATGGCTATTGTTACCACCACAAGTCCTGATAACGTGACAGCACTGTTAACCCATGCGCTGGCTCCGGATGCGATTTCCTGGTTTGAAGTGATTGCCGCAGGTGATGTGGTACCTGCGAAAAAACCCGCAGCGGATATTTACGTCTATGCCATGCAGGAAATGGGGCTGGGCCCGGCGGACTGTATTGCCCTGGAGGATTCACGTAACGGTATTCTTTCGGCGCAGGGCGCAGGACTCAAGACCATTATCACCGTGGATGATTACACCAAAGGCAGTGATTTTAGCGGTGCGGCCATTGTGCTGGATAAGATGGGTGAGCCGGATGCACCGTTTACTGTGCTGTCGGGTGATGCAGGCTCATCCCACTATCTGGATCTGGCACTGGTTAAACGTCTGCACGCGGCCTGAGACAGGTTTAACCCGGATTGAAAATGCGCAGACAATCTGCCCATATCGCCCACCGTATGGCGGATATCGAGCCCTTCCATGTTATGGATTTGCTCGCCCGTGCCCAGGCATTAGAAGCTACCGGACGGAATATCGTGCATATGGAAATCGGCGAGCCGGACTTTGTCACTCCGGCTCCCATTCGTGAGGCAGCGAAACAGGCGCTGGATGCGGGTAAAACCCACTACACCCCGGCGGTGGGGCTGCCTGCCTTGCGCGAGGCCATCAGCGGTTTTTACCAGACCGAATATGGGGCAAGTGTCGCTCCGGAACGTATTGTCGTTACACCGGGTGCCTCGGGTGCATTGCTGTTGGCGCTGGGGGTGCTGGTGAACCCCGGTGAACAAGTGTTGATGGCTGACCCCGGTTATCCCTGCAATCGACATTTTGCCCGCCTGCTGGAAGCTGAGGCTCTGGGCGTACCCGTGGGGCCGGAATCTGACTATCAGCTCACCCCGGCGCTGCTGGAACAGCACTGGACAACGGATACCATTGCGGCGCTGCTGGCCTCGCCATCGAATCCCACCGGTACTGTGATTGGTGCGGATAAGCTGGCAGATATGCACAGCATTGCCGCAAAGCGCGGAGGCCGACTGATTGTCGATGAGATTTATCACGGTCTGATTTATGACGGCATCGCCAATAGCGCAGTGTGCGTGTCCGACGAGCTGTTTGTTATCAATAGTTTTTCCAAGTATTTCTGCATGACTGGCTGGCGGCTGGGCTGGCTGGTGGCTCCTGCCGATTATGTGCGCGAAGCTGACAAACTGGCGCAGAACATCTTTCTGGCTGCGTCCACGCTCTCCCAGCATGCTGCTTTGGCAGCCTTCACGCCGGAAAGCCGGGAAATTCTGAACGGATACCGCGATGATTTTCGTCAACGCCGTGATTTTCTACTGCCTGCCCTGCGCGAACTGGGTTTTGATATTCCAATCGCTCCGGCAGGCGCTTTTTACCTGTACGCTGATTGCAGCCAGTTCACCGATGACAGTTACGCTTTTGCACTGGATGTGCTGGAAAAGGCCGGAGTGGCTATTACGCCCGGTCGGGATTTCGGTGCTAACCAACCAGAGCGTTATCTGCGCTTTGCCTACACGACATCGTTAGCCCGGTTAGAAGAGGGCGTCGATCGACTTGCCGCCTATTTACGTTCAGCCTGATTTTTTATGGAAATTGTTTGTTTAAAAAATGAACTATGCGCAAGACACCCAGTCCTAGCTAATGACGGTGATGTAGGTGGTGTGAAAACACCCGATAAGTCGGAAAGGCTTTACGGAAGTCGATATACCCTGGGTGTCTCATGCATGGTCTCGTGCAAAAAGACTACCCCCCACTCAATGTGTTGGGACGCCCAGGGCAGTGTCGATACCGTAGAGCCTTTTTATTGGCCTGGTAAATCAGCATTCAATCCTTGAATTGCTTGACCCACATTGCTGTTGCCCCGGCCACTGCTGCTGGCATTACCAGAAAATTAACCACCGGAATCATTGTTGCTACCGTCACCGCACCGCCAAAACCCAGCGATAATAAACGTTTGTTGCCCAGCCGCTGTTTTTGCTCGTCTGAGCGCAGGCCGTGATTGCCCATGGGATAATCGGCATATTCTACGGCGAGCATCCACGCGCTGAAAGCCAGCCAGGTGAACGGGGCAATGAGATTAATCCCCGGAATTAAAAACAACAACAAAAACGGCACTGACCACATTAACAGATACAGCAGCTTGCGCAGCTCATCGATAAAGGTCGGTATGATTTCGCGCAGCATTTTTTGCCAACCACCTGCACTGTCCATGTGTTCACCGGAGAGGTGAATCTCCACTGCTTCAGCCAACAAGCCATTAAATGGTGCGGCAACAATGTTGGCCAGCAGGGAAAACGTGAAAAACAGGATCAGCAGCGCCGATACCGCAAACACTACCCACAATAACCATTCCGCCCACTGCAACCAGTCCGGCAGTTCCGGCAGCAGCCAGTTCATAAAAACCTCAAACTGACTCGCACCCAACCACATCAGCCCGCCAAACAGGATGATATTGATCAGCAGCGGAATCATTACATAGCGTCGCAGGCCAGGTTGGACAATCAGTCGAACGCCTTGAAAAAAATACAGAATGCCGGAGAAGGGGTTGCTCATAAGGGACTCTTTTTTCGATTGATTTTTGCCAGCAACGCAGCGCCAAAGGCGGCTTCGGTGTGCTGTGCAGGCTGAATGTCAGTGTTGAGTAAATTTTTTCGCAGGGTTGTCCATGCCGCATTTTGTGCGCCGCCGCCAGTGGTGCGTACTGAAAGCGGGTAGGGTGCGCCAAGTTTAGTGAGCAGGCGGTAGGCCTTTGCCTCAATGTGCGCAATGCCTTCCAACATACCCTGGAAGAATACCACGTCATCGGCGGGGCGTGGTTCGAGTCGGGCTGCGAGTTGTGGATCATTGAATGGGAAACGCTCTCCACGCGCAGGCAGTGGATAATAATCCAGCCCGGTGGGAGTGTCGGGCTGTAACTGTGGTGTCATTTCTGTGAGTTGTTTCAGCGTGAAATATTGTTTCAGAACGCTACCACCGCTGTTGGAAGCACCACCCACCAGCCAGCGTATCTGACCGTTGCTGATCAGCGGCTGGCTGTAAACACCGTATTCTGGTGCAAACACGGGATGCTCACTGATGACCTTGACCACCAGCGTAGAACCCAGTGCAGTGACGGCTTCGCCGATATTGCTTGCACCCGTCGCCAGAAACGAAGCGGTACTGTCGGTAGTACCCGCCACGATACGGGTGCTTTCAGGCAAGGTGAACTGTTTGGCCATTTTTTTTGAGAGAGTGCCGATTACCGTGCCTGGGGTAACGACTTTGGGTAACAAACCCACGGGCAATTCGAGTGTGTTCAGCCAATCTGGCCAGATCTTTTGTTGAGCATCAAAGCCCAGCTTGAGCGCGTTGTTGTAATCACTAATGATGGCTTTTGTGGGGAAATGTCCGCTGAGTGTGGCAGCGATCCAGTCAGCCTGATGACAGGCGTGTTGTGCTGTGGCGGTTATTCCATTTTCCGTGAGCCACAATAGTTTGGCCAGTGCACTGCTGGAACCCTGTGCCGCAGTGTTGACGGGTGCGATGCGGGCAATGGCCATAGCCTGGGTGGTGGCACGGGCGTCGTTGTACATCAGCGCAGGGCCCAGGGGGGCACCGTGCTCGTCTGTGAGCAGCAGGGTGCCCGAGGTGCCGTCTACGGCGATGGTGGCGACTTGTTGCGGGTTGATAATTGCTGTTAGCTGGTTGAGGCAATCGCAGACAGCGTTCCACCACAGGGTCGGGTCTTGTTCAACATGGGTATCGGTACGTTGTGGGGCAGGCAGGATAACGCCGGTTTCGCCGACAATAGTGTGTTGTTCGTCAATAGCGATGGCGCGACAGCCGGAGGTGCCGAGGTCGATACCGACGTATAGGTGATGGGGTGAAGGCACGAGTGGTTTACCCCATATCCGTCAGACTAAGCAAGCTTGTTCAATATTGATGATAATGAAAATCTTCAGTAATCCGTTGTTTGAGAGTGATAATAATAAAGTGAATGCAAGATCATGGTGGAACCACTGCGCTTGTTCCACCCTACGCCGCTATGAATGTCCAGCGCCATCATCGACTTGGGTAGGGTGGAACAAGCGTAGCGGTTCCACCAAACGACGATTTTACTCTGTGTTGATATAGAGCGAAACAAAAAACTGATGAACACCCTAACTCTACTCTCTATCCGAGTAGGGCTTAGCCTGATGGCTATGCGGTTTACCTCCTTACCTCAAAGGGGAGAGGGGGCTCATTCAAAGCACGGAAAATAACATCCAGCACGTCCTCCGTTTGGGTCAGGATCTCGTTATTCCAAAACCGTAACACCCGAAACCCCTGCGCTTCCAAAAAAACGGTACGTTTTTCATCATATGTTTGCTGCTTAATATGTTGCCCACCATCAACCTCAATCACCAGTTTTTTCTCCAGACAGACAAAGTCCACAATGGCCAACTGGTGCAGGCTTTTGGCAAAGTTTTTCATTTCATTTAGCTGCAAGCTTAATTAATTTGAAAGAATTGTATATATATTTTCAATTGTTTCAATTCAGTACAAGGAGTTTCTGAGATGTATTCGAGATGAAGTGCAGCAGTATCCATTATTCTGTAGCAGAGTGATATTGTCAGGTTTCAGCTGGTCTGTCAGTATGCAGAACGCTGGTAGCGGATGTTTTCAGGTGAGGTGTATTTTTTATGCATGGCGGGGTTGTTATCCTTATATTCATAGGTGCTGAAAAAATATAACAGGAACGTTGAACCGGGCAATATTACCATTGTGACGGGATGGTTTTAAGGCTGTAATTGCTCTGGATAAATAGCAGGAGAGATATAGCATGAAGATAAGAAATGATGCTGATGCAATAATGCTGAGAGATCAATTGTTGAGTATTTATCAGGCAAAGACATTCAGTGTAAAAATCAAAACAGGCACAAATTTTAATTATCGCGTAATAGGAACCAATAATTTTTCTTTAGCCATTGCCTTGCAAATCAAAGCGATAATGGGAAGCTCCGATCACGGAAAAATTTTATTGCAAGAGCTTGCGAGGCTACCTGAAAAAATTGACTTTATCGAATATGAGACGAGTCATGCGGCTGCTCATGATGGCTTTATTGTTGTTCTGCACAATGCAACTACGCCTCAGGGCAAAGGATTGGGGCGATTTGAGAGTAAATCAGGAAACCCTCTCAGAGGTAGCTTTCTCCCGGAAATGGCATTAGCTCACGAGCTGTTTCATGCAGGACAATTGCAACAAGCGAAGTTTTTTGAGCCTTACTGCAATTTTCTCTGCACCTGGACAGGAGGCCCCTGGAAATTACCGAAAGAACCTGCGGCTATCAGGTATACAAACCAAATTAGGATGGATAAAAATTTAGGATATGTAAGGACTTATCATGCGGCTTATGGTGGCCGCAAAATAGATACTTATGAAGAAACAAGTGCACGGCGTAGCAGCAAATGACGCTATTTAAAAGTTTTTTTAGCAGCATAGTATTTTTTATGCTAAC
>WFQM01000289.1 GCA_015487095.1 Gammaproteobacteria bacterium
AAACGTTTTGCCTCTACATAACCAGGAATCACCCGCCCATTTTCCAGCACCAGCGTTGGCGTGCCTGTCACACCCACCAGATTGGCAGCTTCCATGTGTTTTTTGACTGGATTATCACACTCGGCCCTGGGCAGGGTAACGCCTGCTTTGGATTTGGTCATTGCCTCTTGCTTGTCATCCGCACACCATACAGAAACTGCCTTGAAATAAGATGGTGTATCCACACCGGAACGCGGGAAGGCCATGTAGCGAACAGCGATACCCAATTTATTATATTCATCCATTTCCTTGTGCATTTTCCGGCAATAACCACAGTCGATATCGGTAAACACGGTAATGGTGTATTTTACTTTTTCCGCTGCGGGTGAAAACACAATCATGTCTTTTTCATCCATGTCCCGCACAATTTTGGCACGTCCCGTTTGGCGTTTGCTCTCCGTCAGGTTTGTACGACTTTTTAAATCGTACAAGTCACCTTCCAGCATGTAACGCCCGTCGGCCGAGATATAAAGAATCTGTGGCCCATAAACGGCTTCATACATGCCGGGAAAGGCAGCGGGTTTAACGCTATCGGCTTTCGCTTGCGGCATCAACTCAGACAGTACTTTTTGAATATTGACGATTTCTTCGGCTTCACCGGCCGTCGCTTGCACGGTAAAAGTAAAGCCTGTAAAAAAAACGAGGCTGATCATACTGTTTACTGCTAATTTGCTGATAAATTTTTTCATGCTACTTTTTGAACCTCGTTTTAAAAACTCGTTGGTTAATCTCGAAAATTAGTATATTGCAAAGGCAAGTCCAGCTTCTGGTCTTTCAATATGGCCATTACTGCCTGTAAATCATCTCGCTTTTTGCCTGTCACCCGCACCTGCTGATCCTGAATCACAGACTGTACTTTGAGCTTAGCTTCCTTGATCAGTTTTACGATTTTTTTCGCCGTCTCTTTGTCCAGCCCTTCACGCACCGTAACCTTTTGCTTGACCTTTAAATTACTGGTCTCAGGCTCAGCAATATCCAGGCAACCTGTATCGATCCCCCGTTTGACCATTTTATTACGCAAAATGTCCATCATTTGTTTCAATTGAAAAGCGCCATCGGCAATTAATGTCAATTCATTGCTTTTTTGTTCAAATTTGGCATCTGAGCCCCGGAAATCAAACCGCGTACCCACCTCCCGGTTAGCTTGATCCACGGCATTGCTCAACTCATGCATTTCAACTTCAGAAACCACATCAAATGAGGGCATTTATTTTTTCCTTCTCTTTTTTCAAATTACGTTAACCGCGCGGATGATGCTCAGCATGCAGGTTTTTTAAACGCTCACGCGCGACGTGAGTATAAATTTGTGTGGTGGACAAGTCACTGTGTCCCAACAACATCTGCACAACACGCAGGTCCGCACCATGATTCAGCAGGTGAGTGGCAAAACTGTGACGCAGAGTATGCGGTGATAATGGCTTATGAACACCTGCTTGCTGTGCGTGCTTTTTGATAAGGTACCAAAAGGCCTGTCGTGACATCGCGGCTCCCCGCCGGGTCACAAACAGCGCGTCACTTTCGTGCCCCTTGAGCAGATCAACACGCGCCGTACACAAATAGTGTTCCAGCCAGTCACTTGCCACTTCTCCCAGGGGGACCAGCCGCTCTTTGCTGCCCTTGCCCAGAGTGCGCACCACACCTTGACGCAAATTGAGCTGCAACACTCGCAACTCCACCAGTTCCGAGACCCGTAACCCGCTGGCATAAAGCAGTTCCAGCATGGCCCGATCACGCAAACCCAGGACTGTGTCCGTATCAGGCGCATTAATTAACAACTCCACATCCCGTTCAGTCAGTGAACCGGGTAGTGAACGCCCCAGCCGAGGTGGATCAATACGCTCGCTGGGATCTGTCGGCAGACGGCCATCACGTACAGCCAGCTGATAAAAACGTCGCAGACTGGATAACAAGCGCGCCACAGTGCGCGGTTTCGCCTCAGCTGTCACCCGAGCAGCCAGATAAGCGAGCAAATCCTCCCGTTGTGCTGCAAGCAGCGCACACCGCTGTTGTTCGCCCAACCACCGGGAAAAGCCGCTGAGATCGCGCCGATAAGCAGCCAGGGTATTACGACTCAAACCACGCTCCATCCACAGAACGTCAAGAAACCGTTCAATCTCGGCGGTATCAGGCTCAGACACCGACAAAACCTTCGTGTTTTAACAAAGCCTGTTTGAAATGTAGTTTTTCGCCCGTCGTTTCTCCCGCATATCCGCCCATGCCGGATTGTGAAAGAATACGATGACAAGGCACCACAACTGGTACAGGGTTGCGGCGACATGCCTGCCCCACCGCCTGCGCACCACCATTCATACCCAATCGTTTCACAAGTTGGCCATAAGTTGCGGTATGCCCCGATGGCACATCGCACAAGGCCGACCACAAACGACGCTGAAAATTTGTCCCGTGCATTTGCAGCGGCAGGTCAAAAGGCCATTGTGGGTCATCGAGATAGCGCTGCAATTGATGAATAACATTTTCTGCCAAAGCCGAATGCGGCACCTGCGTAGCTGTTTGCCCGAACAAAAAGTCGATGCCACAAAGTGCCGCATCGTGATCATGCCCCGTCGTATAAATTGCCAAGCTCAACGTTTGCCCCATCAGCATGAAAGGTACAATGGCATCAGCAGTGTCAGCGGCGGACTTCAAGAAAACGGACCTTGTTTCATCAGCTCATTCTGACAAAAAACCGGGACAAAAAAAACGCCCGGCTGAACCGGACGTTTTTTGAATGCCGTCGAAATACTGATTTACAGTTTTTCTTTGATACGTGCAGCCTTGCCAGTCAACTCGCGCAGATAATACAGCTTGGCACGACGCACCGCACCGCGACGCTTGACCTGAATTTCACTCACCAGTGGACTGTAGGTCTGAAACACGCGCTCAACACCTTCGCCATGGGAAATCTTCCGCACCGTGAAAGAAGAATTCAGCCCCCGGTTTCGCTTGGCGATAACCACACCCTCAAAGGCCTGCAAGCGCTCACGAGTGCCCTCTTTTACTCTCACTTGCACTACAACGGTATCACCCGCGCCAAACGTCGGAATTTCTTTCGACATTTGCTCAGCTTCGATTTGCTTAATAATTTCGCTCATGACCTGCTCCAATCATACATGACTAACATTCAGCCAACACCCGGCTAAAAACCGGTCCAAAAATCAAGGCGCGAATTATACCCGCATCCGCACCCGTAAACATAGCCCTTCCCTCATAAATTATCGAATAATGTATACTTGGCACGCCACCCAGGCTATTTTTAACGACAGCGCATCATCCATACTGTGAGTTCAAAATAACCCAAAAAGTCTTTTAGATTCGGCACCATAGGCATTCGCAGTAGATTCAACGGGTGTGTCAGGTTTAACAGCCCATTAGTTTTGTATATGTTCGCGGACAAACTCATCCAGTAGCTGCTGCTGAACCTTATCCAGTACCAGCCCTTCCAGCAAATCCGGTCGCCGCAACCAGGTACGACCCAGAGCCTGCTTCTGTCGCCAACGATGAATCGCCTGATGATCTCCACTGGTCAGCACTGTGGGCACTGTTTCACCCTCCACCACTTCGGGGCGCGTATAATGCGGGTAATCCAGCAAACCATCACTGAAGGAGTCCTGGGCAGCAGAGTCTTTGTGACCCAGCGCCCCTGGCAACAAACGTGTCACGCCGTCAATAAGCACCATGGCTGCCAGCTCTCCGCCACTGAGCACATAATCTCCGATAGACCATTCCTCATCGATTTCGGCAGCAATGAGGCGTTCGTCCACACCTTCGTAACGACTCGCCACCAACACCAGCCCCGGCAAGTCTGCAAGTTCATGTAACCCGGCCTGATCCAGTTTTCGCCCTTGAGGTGAAAGATGAATCACCCTTGTGCCTCTGGGAGCCTGAGTACGGGCAGCACAAATCGCCGCACGCAGCGGTTCCACCATCATCACCATGCCGGGGCCACCACCATAGGGTCGGTCATCCACGGTGCGGTGTTTATCAGTGGTAAAATCCCGCGGATTGTAATCATGAATCGACAACATCGACTGCGCTACCGCGCGCCCGGTGATGCCCACTGCGCTCACCGCTGCCAGCATTTCCGGGAACAAGGTCACCACACCGATGTGCATGCCTAACCGCCTCTATTCAAAATCGGCATCCCAATCAACATGCAGGGTACCGGCATCGAGATCCACCTTTTTGACAATCGGACCCGTCACATAGGGAATCAGCCGCTCACGCTCACCTTTCACCACCAACACATCGTTGGCACCGGTTTCCAGCAAATGATCCACTTTGCCTAGGGAAACACCTTCTATGGTCAACACTTCGAGTCCTTGAAGATCCCCCCAGTAATATTCACCGTCAGCAGTCGGCGGAAGCTGATCACGACGAATGGCAATTTCCTGCCCATTCAGACGGGCCGCAGCATTGCGGTCATCGCAACCTTTGAATTTAGCCACCAACCCCTTGCCATGATTTTTGGCTTCGATGACGGGGGCAATGGCCCAGGTTTTGCCATCGACACTGGCAGCTTTGAAATACCAGGGATCGTAATCCAGCAGACCATCCGCCTGCTCGGTAAAGGAAAAAACTTTCACCCAGCCGCGCACACCATAAGGCGCACCAATTTTGGCAACAACCAGGTGTTCTGTCTGTGCTGGGATTGTTTCGTTTTTTGAAGCCACGGTGATTACCCCGGCTGCGATAACGTGACCGGCTTACACCGGTCACAAAATGCTATATTTTTTACGAGCAGCTAAGCAGCGACTGCGGCTTTTTTCTGCTGTTTCAGCAGGCTGGCAACACGGTCAGACATCTGTGCGCCCTGCGATACCCAATGTGCAATGCGGTCAGCATCAAGACGCAGCGTCTCTTCAGCACCCGTGGCACGGGGATTAAAAAATCCCAGACGTTCAATAAAACGACCGTCGCGCTTGTTGCGGCTATCGGTCACAACAATGTGATAGAAAGGGCGTTTTTTGGCACCGCCACGAGACATACGAATGGTTACCATGCGTGTAAATCCTTCAATAATCGGTTAAGGGTTCAATCATTTTTTGTATCGGTCAGACGGGCGATTAGTTGGCCAGTCCAAGAGAGCCGCGCATTCTACGCCAATTTCCCGGGGAAATAAATGCCTGACCATCAGTATCTCGCAATCAACGCAGATTTGGAGGTGTTCTCAGTCATCTTGCCCCCTCCCGCCTCTCCGGGAATTGACTCCGCAATCACTGATGTTGCGCAGGCCACAAATGTGGATTAAGCGCTAAAAATATCAGCTTTACGCATCACCGAGTATTTAACGCAGAACGGGCAGAGGCGCAAAGGACGCAGAGAAAAACACTAAAAACGTTGCATTTTCTGCGCCTTTGCGACCTCTGTGTTTATTAACACGCCACTTATCAGTACCACGACAACATAACCTCTTATGCACTGGAGCGGTTGTCCTAGGCCACACTGCCGTCGGGATACTACTCACCCAGCAACAAATCCTCCGGCCGGGAATCAAGCATTTGAGCAACAAGAAAGAATTCGTCCACAACCAAGCTACCATTACCTTGCTCAACATTACGCAGCTGTACGTGATCCAGATTGCAGCATTCTGCCAACTCTTCTAGCGTAAGTCCTTTAGCCTCCCGGCATACCGAAATATTGTGACCGACAATTTCCTGTGCTCTCATGGTACCCCTCCAGTTCGCCATTTTAAGAAATACAAATCGAATGTATGAATAAAATATTGCGCGTACACGGTTATGCCATTTCAGATAAATTCTGTTCAGACTCTATAAGCTCGAACAATTCCGAGACCAAGTTCTCTTCCTTCACGGTTTTTATCACTACGCCTTTTTTAAAAATCGCACCTTTACCCTTGCCACATCCAATACCATAGTCAGCCTCCCTGGCTTCACCTGCCGCATTAACAACACAGCCCATCACCGCAATCTTTTTAGGCACTGCCAATGATTCGGCACGCTGCTCCACGGCCAATGCGATAGACCTTATATCTACTTCCGCACGTCCACAGGAAGGACAGGAAATAATCTCGCTGCCTCTTTCGCGCAAACCCAGTGTATTCAGAATTTCTTTGGCGATTTTCACCTGAACTAGCGGGTCCTCGGTGATGGACACACGAAACGTATCACCAATATTTTTTTTAAGCAGGGCAGAGACACCAATTGATGTTTTGACGATTCCTGATATCAGTGTACCCGCTTCTGTCACGCCGATATGAAGAGGGTAATTTGTTTTTCCTGATATGATATTTTGCGCCTTAACGCTCGCATCCACATCGGCACTTTTTAAAGACAACACAATGTCATGAAACTTTTCTTCCTCAAAAAACTTTATCCATCTTAACGTTGATTCCACCATCGCTTCAGCGGTAGGGTGGCCGTGTTTCAACAACAAGTCCTCCTCCAGAGAGCCTGCGTTAATTCCGATCCGAATGGGGATTCCAGCTAACTTTGCACAATTTAAAACATCTCTGGCTTTATTCTTCCCGCCAATATTGCCTGGATTGATCCGAACTTTATCAACACCATTTTCAATGGCCATAATTGCAAGCTTTGAACTGTAATGTATGTCGGCGATTAGCGGGATATGAATATTTTGTTTTATTTCAGAAATCGCCTGCGCCGCACGCTCATCGGGAACGGCCACCCGAATAATCTCACAACCCTCTTTTTCCAGTGCCAGTATTTGAGCGATAGTCGCTTCTGCATCATGGGTTTTGGTCGTACACATTGATTGAATAGCAATTGGGTTTTTTCCACCAATCGTTACATTTCCAATTTTTACTTCCTTTGTTGATCTTGTACCGTAAAGCAGACTTTCATTCATAAACATTCACCCCTCTACTATGACGCCGCGTAAAACTGCCGATTCCTTCGCGCAATGCTTTCATTTGTGTATCGACTGTATTTAATGGGCTAAAAAATCACGACTGAAACCGAGAAGCCTATCGTAAAATGTGAGTTTACCTGATATCCATTCTTGCTATTTTTTCATTCGCCGCACATTTTTCTGAAAAAAATTCTGCTGTGATGTTAAAACTTATCTTCTGCAAGAACCTTTAAAAGATGCTGCCAACATGTATCAATAAAGATAAAAAAATAACATTCGTATAACCTATGCGCTATCCATAGCTGAAAATAGAATGAGTCTTATTGAAAAGAGCATTCCATCTGGCAATACGAACAGCCTTTGACCCAAAAACCTTGTATACCAGTCAGATAAGCCATATTCGAAATATAATAACTGATGTTATGCAGGCCTCAAATGTGAATTAAGTGCTAAAAATATCTATTTTAAAAATTACCGGGTATTTAACGCAGAGGTCGCAGGGAAAAACACTAAAAACGAGCAGTCCGTAGCTGTCTTAAATTGATACTCAAAACAGTAAAACGATTAATCCGAAATAATGTTTTAAATGAAGCTGGCAACCGGCAATCACTTACATTGACATGCACCCTGAAAAATGAAGTCGAGGTTATAACTCAAATTTCGGGAGGCATTTTTACTGATGCCGGAATACACTACCGACAAAGTGAATTAAGACATAAATCACTCTGTAAACGCTTTTTACTGAGAATAGCGTCTATTAGCCAGAATCCAGGGGTCTACACCCTCAGATAATCGATCCAGCACACGGGGAGTTTATGTTGTCGTGGTTACTGACAAGTGGCGCGTTATTAACGCAGGGTTCGCAAAGGCACAGAGGACACAGAGAAAAGCACTAAGAACTCTGCGCCCTTTGCGTTAATACCCGGTATTTTTTTATTGGCAGGTATTTTTTTAACGCTTAATTCACATGACAGTCCCACATACGGAAAAGAAACAGCCAGTATCCGCAGACGTAAAACTTACGTTTTTTAGGTTGGGTTTCCTACAGTTTGCTGCGGGACCGTTTATTTTCCAGTTGAAAAACGTTAAAACGGCATACCCGGTGGCATCCTGCCTTTCAGGCCTCGCATCATTTTGGCCATACCGCCGCCCTTCATTTTTTTCATCATTTTTTGCATTTGCGTAAACTGTTTGAGCAGACGGTTAACATCCTGCACCTGCACGCCCGAGCCTGTGGCAATGCGACGCTTGCGTGAACCTTTGATGATAGCCGGGAACCGGCGTTCTTTCATGGTCATAGAGCCGATAATGGCTTCCAGCCGTTTAAACTGTTTTTCATCGACATTTTTGGCAGCACCCGCCATCTGGCCCATGCCCGGCATTTTATCCATAAGTGCCGCGATCCCCCCCATGTTCTGCATTTGTTGCAACTGGGTACGAAAATCTTCCAGGTCGAAGCCCTTGCCTTTGGCAACCTTTTTGGCAAGTTTTTCCGCCTCTTTGTGGTCAACCTTGTGCTGAGCATCTTCGATGAGCGACATAACATCACCCATGCCGAGGATGCGCGAGGCCATGCGATCTGGATGAAAAGCTTCCAGCGCGGTGGTCTTTTCACCCACGCCAAGAAATTTAATGGGTTTGCCGGTGATCTGGCGAATGGACAGCGCCGCACCACCGCGAGCATCACCATCAGTCTTGGTGAGAATTACGCCGGTGAGCGGCAGAGCCTCATTGAAGGCCTTCGCGGTATTGGCAGCGTCCTGCCCAGTCATGCTATCCACCACAAACAAGGTTTCCACCGGATCAATGCCTGCGTGCAAGGCTTTAATTTCGGCCATCATTTCGTCGTCGATGGCGAGACGACCAGCAGTATCGATGATCAACACATCCATTGCCTGTTTACGCGCTTGGTCCAGCGCATTTTGAGCAATACTCAGTGGCTTTTGTGAAGGATCGCTGGGGAAAAATTCTACATCCACTTCAGCGGCCAGGGTCTTCAATTGCTCGATGGCTGCCGGGCGGTACACGTCAGCACTGGCCACCATCACTGATTTTTTCTTGCGCTCTTTGAGCCAGCGCGACAGTTTGGCAACACTGGTGGTTTTACCCGAACCCTGCAAACCGGCCATCAAAATCACCGCTGGAGGACGGGTGGTGAGATCCAGCTCCTCGTTGGCCTCGCCCATAACCTTGACCAGCTCGTCATTGACGATCTTGACCAGAGCCTGCCCCGGTGTGAGGCTCTGCATCACCCCTTCGCCCAGAGCGCGCTCTTTAACGTGATCAACAAATTCACGCACCACTGGCAACGCCACATCAGCTTCCAACAGCGCCATACGGACTTCACGCAGGGTGTCCTTGATGTTGGATTCTGTCAGGCGCGCCTGACCACGCAGGGTTTTGAGGGTGCCACTGAGGCGTTCGCTTAAGCTGTCAAACATGATATTTCCCGTGAGAATGAAAAAAGCCCGGAACCAATAACCGTTCCAGTTTTTCCGTTACTGGATTTTCAAGGGGGGGATTATAGCGTGAAAATCAATCCAGTTTGTGCAGGGGTGATTTTACGATCAGTAATGGCCTGACGGCACTCGTTCATAATCACGGATTCGTGACCGGGTTTATTGTGGGTAATATACACTTCGGGCTGGTGCTTGAGTTTTTTCAGGTCGGCGGCCAGCAGTTCGGCAGTATAGTGACCAGAACGTTGGCTGAGGTCGAGATCGGCATTGGAGAAAGCCGCCTCCACCAGCAACAGATCAAGATGATCGTGGCCGTTGAGCACATTCCAGAAATTATCGTTGGTTGTGGTATCACCGCTAAAAGCAAAGGCACCGCTCTCACATGCCACACGATACCCTACGCCGGGCACAATGTGATTGACTGCAATCATCTCCAGCTCTCGGCCTTCCATCTCGATAACATCCCCCGGCGACAGGGATTGGTAGCGCATCACCGGCTCATCTTCCGTGGGTAACTTGGAAAAGTCCGGCCAGATGGTCCAGTTAAAAACATGTGTTTGCAGAGCCTCCAGAGTAACCGGCTGCCCATGCACAATCAGTGGATCACGAATACTGGGGAAAATACTGTCCACCAACAGCGGTAAAAACGCAAAATGGTCAAGGTGGGAATGCGTTAAAAAGACATGACGAATCCTACGCATTTCGTCCAGCGTCAATTCACCCACGCCGCTACCGGCGTCGATGAGAATATCGTCATCGATGAGCAGCGAGGTGGTTTTGAGTTCGTTCCCCACTCCGCCACTGCACCCCAACACGCGCAATTTCATAGATCACCTGATGGCCCTAGTGGCTCGTTGAAAAAAAGGGGGGACTATTTTTTTCCCTGAATTTACATGATGATAGCGCAATGTGCCAGCCCGTTTTATCCCACCTCTGATTCTGACCCCGGTCGCGTGCAGTGTGGGATTCCTGCATTATGTGCAAATCTGGCCATATTGGACCTATTGTGGTGCTTAACGGCAGCCTGATGTTAGAAATTTAGCCACATCCATACCCAATGGCCTGTTACACATCACAAAACAATGAAAGATATTGACAAACCACACTCTGAACCGACCTAATACATGCCTTAAAGCAGCACGCTGCTCTCTGCCACAGAAACCGCAAAACACATGATCCAAACACTGACCGGCATCATTGCCCTCGTACTTTATTCAGTCTCCGGCCTGTTATTGGCCCGACGCCTGTTTCACGACCGCACCAAACCGGAAAAAACCAGCGGATTGAGCAAGCTACAGATTATCAGTATCGGGCTGGTGGCCGTAGTGTTTCACGCCATCACTCTCTACAACACACTGTTTGTCGCTGGCGGACTAAATCTCGGCTTTTTCAATGCCCTGTCGCTGATTACCTGGCTCATTGCCCTGCTGGTACTGCTCGCTGCCCTCTCCAATCCCGTTGAAAGCCTGGGTGTATTTCTGCTTCCACTGGCCAGTATCGCTATTTCACTGGAAATGATCTTCCCCAGCACCTTTATGCTGCCTGGCGTACAGGCACTGGAACTCAAGCTGCACATCATCATGTCCGTACTCGCATACAGCCTGCTGAGCATTGCTGCCGTGCAATCGGTGCTGCTGGCGGTTCAGGACAAACATCTGCGCAACAAACGTCCCGGTGGATTCATTCGCTCCTTGCCACCCCTGCAAACCATGGAAACCCTGCTATTCCAGTTAATAGGACTGGGGCTGGCAGTGCTCACCTTATCGTTGGTCAGCGGCGGTGTGTACCTGGAAGACATGTTCGCCCAGCATCTGGTGCATAAAACCATTTTGTCCATGACCGCCTGGGTCGTTTTCGCGGTACTGCTGTGGGGGCGCTGGAAATTCGGCTGGCGCGGGCGTATCGCCATTCGCTGGACCCTGAGCGGTTTTTTTGTCCTTCTGCTGGCCTACATTGGCAGCAAATGGGTTGTGGAAATCATGTTGGGGCGCTAAACCGCCTAAATTCCATCATACTTCTGCCGCTATCCCGTTCAGGCTCAAGCCATCTTGACACGACGGCCACTTGACCCTGAATATTCCTCCTACGAACAGTTAAAAGGCAAAACATTTCTTGGACGACATTCCCATATCCGCCTTAATCGGCACACTCATTTTCCTTATCATTCTTTCTGCCTTTTTTTCCGGGTCTGAAACGGGGTTGGTCAGTCTGAACCGCTATCGTCTGCGGCATCTGGCAAAAACCAAACATCGGGGTGCCGCGCGTGCTGCCAAATTGCTGGAACGACCGGATCGACTCATCGGGCTGATTTTACTCGGCAATAATTTTGTTAATATCCTCGCCTCCTCCATCGCCACCATACTGGCTCTGCGTCTGTATGGGGAGGCAGGCATTGCCATTGCCGCGGCCATACTGACGCTGGTCATCCTGATTTTTTCCGAAGTCACCCCTAAAACGCTGGCTGTGCTGCACCCGGAACGCTTTGCTTTTCCCGCCACGTTCGTTCTTTCTCCATTATTGAAAATACTTTACCCGCTGGTGTGGATGGTCAACATCGCTGCCAATGGTCTATTGCGTCTGGGTGGCATCAGTACCGACAAGGCCACCAGCCAGGCCTTGAGCAGTGAAGAGTTGCGCATAGTCGTCACCGAGGCTGGGGCAATGATTCCACGCCGACATCAAATGATGCTGACCAATATCCTCGATCTTGAAAAAGTGACCGTGGATGACATCATGATCCCCCGTAACGAACTGGTGGGCATCGATATGCATGATGACTGGGATGATATCCTCAAACAGCTCACCAACAGCCAGCACACCCGCATGCCGGTATTTGACACCGATATCAACAATGTTCTCGGCATGATTCATGTGCGCAACACCCTACAGCTGTTAACCCAAAAAGAAACCAGCAAAGAAGATTTGAAACGCTGGATTCGCCCTGCCTATTTTGTCCCTGAAGGCACACCGCTCAATAAACAGTTGCTACATTTTCAACGAGAAAAACACCGCAGTGGCTTAGTGGTCGATGAGTACGGTGACGTACAGGGACTGGTAACACTGGAAGATATTCTTGAAGAAATCGTGGGTGAATTCACCACCGACCCCGCCACCCACATCAAGGAAGTCCACCGTCAGAAAGATGGCACTTTTTTGGTGGATGGCAGTGCGTCCATTCGTGAACTCAACCGGGTCATGCAGTGGGAGTTGCCGACAAACGGACCCAAGACGTTCAGTGGGCTTATTACTGAACACATGGAGAGTATCCCGGAACCGGGCACCAGCCTGATGCTGGCAGGGTATCCTGTGGAGATTGTGCAAACCAAAGACAACATGGTGAAAACAGCACAAATCAATCCCAATTTTCGCCGCCCTAAAAGCGACAACTCGACAGATCAGCCTGCTGCGTAAATCATCTTACTCACGCCTGCGGAACGACTATCGAAATCCTGTAGGAGTACGCACTATTTTGGTTCGGGCGGCTGGTGGGTCATTCCCCACCAGCTGCTCAAATCACACTAGTTTTGTGACTGCGGGTCACCTTCAGAACCCAGCACACGCGTTGTTTGCACACCGCGCGGACTGCTGGATGCCTCAAACTGCACTGGCTGACCTTCTTTCAACGTTTTAAACCCCGCACCATCAATCGTCGAATAGTGTACAAAAACATCTTCACCACCATCCTCAGGTACGATAAATCCATAACCCTTAGCATTATTAAACCACTTCACTGTTCCTGTTTGCATGAGCTCAACCTCTATATTCCTTTACTAGGCAGACATACCGCTGGTCTGTCAAAAACACTACATTTTATTCGCAAGTTATGCTTTAAACGCGCGCGTTTTAACGACTACGTTGCCACACAACAACTCAAACGCACGACAACCCGTTAGCCACAATACCAGCATTATCTACCAAACAAATAACCACGGCAGTGCATAGCATCATAACAAACATACTCGCCCTGCAACTCTAGTCAATTGTCAATCCCATTGCAATGCTCTGAAATGCCTGAATAAATTCGCAAAATATTTCATATTTGCAGGTTTCCACAGGGTACATCTGCATCAACTACTGGTGATAAATACCTATACAACACAGGGAAAACCATGAATACAAAAAGGGAGGGTAAGCACTAAGCAACTGTTTTAAAATGAAAATATCAGAAATATTCTCGAAAAAAACAAGGGCAATCATGAGTTCTCCTGCCCACCTTCAAAACTTTTCACGTCTGCGCGGAATACGGTTTGTTTGGGACACTAAGAAAATAGTAAATATTCACAATTAATCAACGGTTTTTTGTTTTACCAAAATAATTTTCACTAACACCAGAATAATCAGCGCCGAGTGCCATAACAAATCAAAAATATCCACAACCCGGATCAGTTGACCATTGACTAACATACCCAGCTTTTCCCACAAATGTGGTTCTGGACGAAATGGTAATAAAGCCATAAAC
Source organism: Gammaproteobacteria bacterium (assembly GCA_015487095.1). Classification (GTDB taxonomy): domain Bacteria; phylum Pseudomonadota; class Gammaproteobacteria; order SZUA-152; family SZUA-152; genus SZUA-152. The sequence goes on from WFQM01000289.1 coordinate 13,786, forward strand.
ACTGCCACCAACACCAACGGCCCCAAAGGGATTTTTTCCAACCACTTCATTCGCGCCCCTCACAAAAAGCTGCAATACCCTTACAGCAGCTATAAAAGCAAGTCAAGAGACAGTGATGCCAATACATCAGGTATAATCCCCGGCTCTTTCGTAGCGGGCGAGCTAAAACAACGAAAACAACGCTTGCGTATTCTGCTTTTTTTGAAATTTAACACTCTGAAATAAAACAAATATATGAAAATTGAATCTGGTGACAAAGCCCTTCGGGCACGCGTTAAACTGTTAGGTACATTGCTCGGCAACATCCTGCACGAACAGGAAGGCAGTGACGTGCTCACCGCCGTAGAAACCCTGCGCAAAGGCTATATCAACCTGCGTAAAAGCGACACCCCAAGCAAACGCCGTCGCCTCACCCGGTTTATCGAAGGCCTGTCATCCGAGAGTCTGGTGCATATCGTACGTGCCTTCAGTACCTATTTCAGCCTCATTAATCTTGCCGAAGAATCCTACCAGCACCATCAGCGTCGCAAACAGGTACGCCAGGTCAATGGTAACAATACGCTCTGGACCGGCTCTTTTGATACCACCCTGCGTGAACTGCACGACCAGGGCATCAATTCTGAGCAACTGCAAACCCTGCTCGATCAACTGGCCTATATTCCGGTGATCACCGCGCATCCCACTGAAGCCAAACGCCGCACCATCATGGATGCACAGCGCCGTATCTTTTTAACCAATGAAGCACTCGGCGACACCCGGCTGACCAAATCGGAAAAAGCAGCACTGATTGACAAACTCGAAAGCCAGATTCAAATTCTTTGGAAAACCGATGAAGTGCGCGCCATTCGTCCTCGCGTCAAAGACGAAATCAATTACGGACTCGCCTACTTCAACGAATGTTTGTTCGATGCAGTTCCTAACACCTACCGGAATTTTGAAAATGCCGCATTGCGTGTTTGCGGTACCACGGCAGAGGGCAAACCCAAAATCACCATTCCCAGTTTTTTACGCTTTGGCTCGTGGATCGGCGGTGACCGTGACGGCAACCCCAACGTCAAACCAGAAACTACGATCATGGCAGTACGCTTACAGTCGCAAACCATTTTACTGGAATACCTCACGCGTATTCCTGTACTCATCGAGCTGCTGACCCATTCCAATAAACTTTGCACACCCACACAGGCAATGCGTGACAGCCTGGAACGTGATGAGCAATTCACTGAGCATGCCTTCGCCGACAAACCGGAACGTTTTACTCACGAACCCTACCGGCGCAAACTGAGCATTATGCGTTACCGGCTTGAACGTAATCTTGTCGCACTGAAAAACAAGCTTCAGGAGCGCACTGACCACAACGACACACACACCATCGACCGCTACCCATCCGAGAAAGAATTTCTGATTGATCTGAAAACCATTTATGGCTCACTGGTCAGTCATGGCGACAAACGTATTGCTGATGGCAAACTCAAAGACCTGATTCGCCTCACCGAGACCTTTGGTTTTTATTGCCTGCGCCTGGATGTGCGTCAGGAGTCCACACGGCACAGTGAAGCCGTTGCCGAGCTTTTCAAGCAGATCAATATAGACTATTTATCGTTAGATGAAAATGCCCGCCTCACTGTATTGGAAAAAGCCATCAAAGACCCTGCTGGTATCGACTCACACAACACCAGCATTAGTGAACGCACACAGGAAACGCTGGATGTGTTCCGCGCAATGGTACAAATGCGCAACGAAATCAGCAAAAAAGCCTTTGGCAGCTATGTCATTTCCATGACCCACGAAGCCAGCCATGTCATGGAAGTATTGTTGATGGCACGCCTTGCTGGACTGGCCGGGTATAAAAATGCTGAAGCCCAATGCAGCATTCGCATCACGCCGTTATTTGAAACCATTGAAGATCTGGCACACATCGAACCAGTAATGAGCAAACTGCTGGATAACCCTGTTTACGCCGCCATGCTTAAACAGGTCGGTAACTTGCAGGAAATCATGCTGGGTTACTCTGACTCCTGTAAAGATGGAGGCATCCTCGCTTCGGTGTGGAGTTTGTACGATGCACAAAAACGTGTAACACAACTTACCAACGCGCACGGTGTGCGTTGTCGTCTGTTCCATGGTCGTGGTGGCACCGTCGGTCGTGGCGGTGGCCCTACCCATGAGGCAATTCTTTCGCAACCGGAAGGCACTGTGCATGGGCAGATCAAATTTACCGAACAGGGTGAAGTGCTCTCGTTCAAATACAGCAACCAGGAAACGGCTGTCTATGAACTTACCATGGGCCTCACCGGACTGATCAAGGCCAGTGCCAATCTCGTGCAGCCCGCCGCACCGGAATGCAAAGACTACTTGGCCACAATGGATGAACTGGCCAGCACGGGTGAAACCGCCTACCGTCAACTCACCGACCACACCGAAGGCTTTCTGGATTATTTTTACGAAGGCACTCCGGTCAGTGAAATCGGTCTGATGAACATTGGTTCACGCCCGTCGCATCGTAAAAAAGGGGATCGTGCCAAAACCTCAGTACGTGCCATCGCCTGGGTCTTTGGCTGGGCACAATCGCGCCACACCCTGCCCGCCTGGTTTGGCATCGGTACCGCGCTGGAGCAATGGCGTCAGGATGACCCGGATCGCCTGGCACAATTACAAAAAATGTATCAGCAATGGCCCTTTTTCCGCGCCTTGCTCAGCAACACACAAATGGCGCTGTTCAAAGCTGAACCCAATATCGCCAAAGAATATGCCAAATTGTGTGTTGATGAAAAAACCGGTAAACGTATTTACAAACTGTTCCAGGAAGAATATACCCGCACTGTGGCGCAAGTGCTTAATATCACTGGGGCAAAACAACTGCTGGAAGAAAACCCGGTACTGGAAGTTTCACTGACGCGCCGTAATCCTTATCTCGACCCATTAAACCATATTCAGCTCACCCTGTTAAAACGCTACCGTGATGAAACCCTCAGCGACGAGCAACGTGCGAGCTGGCTCAACCCGCTGTTGCGTTCCATCAATGCCATTGCTGCGGGTATGCGCAATACCGGTTAGACACTCTGAATCATGCGTGGGCATACATGCCCACGTTTCTTCATCCAGCCAGCACCAATGTCATTAAGTTAACGAATCGCGGTATGGCGTAGGCTGGTGGTGAGCTTGCGAACCCCAACAGGGCCGGTGATGCCGGGGTTCGCAAGCTCACCACCAACCTACGCCAGACAGAAATTTGGGCTTAACTTAAGTCATTACAGTCAGCTCCTAAAACCGGCTCATGCCGCCCAGCATTCCTCCCACCAGCATCATCAGAATGGCACCAATAATCGACAGAATAATAAATGCCGGAATTGATGCCACTGCCCATTTGATCATAAACACAACCATGGACAAAAATGGCATGCGTATATCGGTGACCACAACATACTGACTTTCTTCTTCGTTCATTTTGTTTCTCTCCTTGTTGTCTCAAACCATGAAACATGGGTACAAGACGCTACCACTTTCTCAATATACCGGTTATGTTCAGGTATTCTCAATACAGAGTAATATCAAAGCCATGCAGCAAGACCCATTCGCTTTTACTCTTTTTCTGATTTTTACCGGTGCCGCCATTATCGCCACCATCGCTCTGTATGCGCGACAAGCCTTGCTGGTTGCCTATATTTTACTCGGCGTATTATTAGGCCCATCAGCATTTGGCCTGGTCACTGACCCGGTATTAATCAAACAACTGTCACATATTGGCATCATGTTTTTATTGTTTTTGCTTGGTCTCAATTTGCCGCTGGCCAAGCTGATTCCATTACTGAAAGAAACCACGCTGGTGACCGGTCTCAGTTCCCTGTTATTTGCCATAGTGGGTGTCGCCGTGGGCTGGGGATTTGGTTTCACTATCATCGAAAGCCTGATCATCGGTGCCGCTCTGACTTTTTCCAGCACGATTATTGGCCTGAAACTTTTACCCACCACCGTGTTACATCACAAACGTACGGGTGAAATTATTATCAGCATTTTGCTGGTGCAAGACCTCATTGCCATTATTATTTTGCTGTTATTACAAACCGCCGGACAAGGCAGTCTGCCCTGGGTGGAGATTGCGATACGCATTGCTGCATTGCCCCTGTTAATCGCGACTGCCTATGTGCTGGAACGTTTCATTCTGATCAAACTCATTGAGCGTTTCGACAAGATACAGGAATATATATTTTTGTTGGCCATCGCCTGGTGCCTGGGGTTTGCCGAACTTGCTGCCAGTGCGGGGCTGTCTACAGAAATCGGTGCATTCATCGCAGGGGTCACCTTGGCCAGAAGCCCCATCGCACTGTTCATTGGTGAGAAACTGAAACCACTGCGGGATTTTTTCCTGATTATTTTCTTTTTTTCGCTGGGAGCCAGTTTTGACCTGCGCATGCTATCGAGCGTATTTGTTCCCGCCATCCTGCTGGCAGCCGTTGTATTGGCGGGAAAACCATTGGTATTTCGCTGGCTACTGCGTGGTTCCGGGGAAACCTCGGGACGTTCCAGTGAGGTGGGTGTACGTCTGGGACAAATCAGTGAATTTTCGTTATTGATCGCTGTACTGGCGCTGGAATTGAACATCATTGGCAGCGAGGCTTCCTATACTATCCAACTCGCCACCCTGCTAACTTTTATTGTTTCATCTTACATTATCGTGCAACGTTACCCGACTCCTATTGCCATTAATGACAAGCTCCGGCGAGATTAAGAAATAGGCACAAATTCAGGCTCGCAACTCAACAATCATCCCCGCTGCCAGCCAGACTTTCAAAAACCCGGCGGCTTTCATGGGTACCGTTTCCTGATCCTGTATTTCTTCAGCCAGCGCGCCACACAGTTCGGAGAAGTTCGCCCCTGCCAATGCCGCCTGTAGCGCAACAGCTTCATCGGCTTCCATGGAACGATACTGTGTCATCAGCTCATGTCGCCACAACAAACACTGCGCCGGTTCCGATAAACGCACCGGCTCGGGTACCGTTTCAGCATTCTTCGCCATCCGCCAACGGGTCAGGGTATTCCACCAGATTGCCATGGTGCGCACCGAAGGATGAAACCGTATCGTCAGCTCCGTCCATGCATCAGGGACAATAGCTGCTGCATCGGCCTCCGTAGCCGCCTCGGCATCTGCCGCATCAAACGCGCCGACAAAACTCCATTCCAGTTGTGCCATTTCAGCAGGCCAATGGTGCTCGCCATTATCGGGCTGATAACCCAGAAATGCAGGAAAATCCCGACCAAACCAGCGTAACGAATAGTAGTGGGACGGGAATTTGTGGGTGTATGCCATGCAAATTTCGCTGAAAATATCCTCACCAAGAAGCTGTTTCAGGATCTCGTAATCACTTTCCAGCGCCTCTTCCAGGCGGGAAAAATAAGCATTGCCATAAATGGCCAAGCGTACATCACTGGAGACAGTCTCGGTACTGTTAATGTATTTACCGAACTCTTCATCACCGTTGACCACATTGCGTTTGAACGCATTTTGCAATTCTTTCAGCCCGGGCATGATGATGCCTCCCGCTTTTTTGAATCGTCATTTTCCGGTCCATCATTACCCAGCACATCATGGGCAATCTTGCGTAACTCACCCAGCTCTGCCATGAGTTCTTCAAAGGGTGGAAAACGATCATCACGTTCGATCATGGCCGACACCGGACCAAAATGTTTCAGTGCCTCGGCATACAATTCCCACACCGGTTTCACCACGGGATGGTCGTGCGTGTCGATAACATAATCACCATAATCACTGTGCCCGGCAAGATGAAACTGCCACACACGTTCAGCGGGGATGCCCCGAATATAATCCAACGGGTCAAAACCATGATTGCGTGCGCTGACATAAATGTTATTGATATCGAACAGCATAAGACAGTCGGTACGCTGCATGATTTCAGTATGAAACTCCCATTCGGTCATTTCCGACTGCACATAGCTCACATAACTGGAGGCATTCTCCAGAAGAATTTGTCGGCCCAGATAATCCTGCACTTGCTGTACGCGCGCGACAACGTGATCAATCGCCTCCTGATTAAACGGCAGAGGCATCAGGTCATGCAGGTTGTGTCCGCCCTGCCCGGTCCAGCACATGTGATCAGACACCCACTGCGGCTCAACACGATCAATCAGCTGTTTCAATCGTTTCAGGTATGTCTGGTCCAATGGGTCGGTGCCACCAATGGACAACGACACACCGTGCATCACCACCGGATAGTTTTCGCGCACCCGATCAAGAAAATGCAGTGGTTTACCACCGTCCACCATGTAGTTTTCCGAGATGATCTCGAACCAATCGACGGCAGGTCGAGTGTCCACAATCGTTTCGTAATACTCCGGCCGCAGACCCAGACCACATCCCAGAAAAGGTTTATCGGTTTTTTTTTCAGTTTGCACAAAATCACCTTGATGAGTATTTACCGGCATCACCAGACATAAAAAAGGCCGGTATTACAAGGAGCATACGTCCCTGCCACACCGGCCCTTTCCAGCAAAAACGAAAATTATTCGCCGACTTTACCACCGATGGCATCACAGGCATTTTTGCTCATGGCAACAAAACCCTTGCCTTTGCAGGAGCTTTGACTCTTGCAGCCATTTTTGGCCGACTTGCAATCATTGTTGCCCTTGCATTTGTTGACGCCATAACAGTGTACCTTGGCATCGTGCCCTTCTCCGTGACCTTCACCGGCCTGCACAGTCGCCATCGGCGCAAAGGCAAACAGGCTAGCGGCTGCAACGGCCAAAGCGGCATTTGTGGTTTTCATTACTTTCATTGGTTCTCTCTCCATGGGTTGAATAAAACAGCCTGATTAAAACATCATGACTATCAGTAAAAACAAACTACGTATTCCATCAAAACAGAAATTTGTCCCGCATCTATCACAACAATGTGACATCCTCACCCTCTATACCAAGGTGTGCATACAAACTCCGACGCACGATCTCGTCAATTGTTACCGAGCCGATGACAAAATACAACGAGCATAAACAGATTAAAGCTCCAGCTCCCCTGTGCCTTGCCCCCGCAATTCGTCGGCCACCACCACAGCTTTTCGCCATCCCGGGTCTTGCAACAGAGACTCCCGGTCAATATTGTGTCGCTCATGCAGCCGGGCCAGACGCACATGAGTAACAGGGTCATCGTGCATACCCAGATTATCCAGTAACCGTATCGACTCTGCGGGATGATTACACACCAGCAGCATATCGCAACCCGCGGCTAATGCTGCCTGCCCACGCTCGACAATATCACCCATTACGTGCGCCCCTCGCATGGTGAGATCATCACTGAAGATCACCCCCTGAAAGCCCAGGCGTTCGCGTAACACAAGCTTTAACCAATACGACGAAAAGCAGGCAGGCTTATCATCCACCGCTGCATAAATCACATGTGCAGGCATGACGCCACCCAGCCCACCGCGCACCAACCGACCAAAGGGTCTCACATCTTCCGCGTAAATATCCTCGAAACTGCGCTCATCCACGGGCATGTCGATGTGAGAATCTGCCACCACCGCACCATGACCGGGAAAATGTTTGCCCGTGGCCACCATGCCCGCGCGGCGCATACCCAGCATCCAGGAAATGGCCAACTCACCTACTGCCTCCGGGTTACGGTGAAAGGCACGATCAGCAATCACCGTACTCACCCCAAAATCCAGGTCCAGCACCGGCGAAAAACTGAAATCGATACCCACAGCACGCAGCTCCGCCGCCATCAACCAGCCACAGGTTTCCGCCAGATGTTTGGCGCGTTTTTTATCATCGTTGAAAATTTTGCCAAATACCCTGGCAGGTGGCAATTCGGTAAACCCATGACGAAAACGCTGCACACGCCCACCTTCGTGATCCACCGCCACCAGCAGGTGCGGATCACGCAAGCGGTGAATATCCGCCACCAATTGCTGTAACTGCTCGGGCGATTCATAATTGCGCGTAAACAAAATGACCCCGCCCACCAGCGGGTGCAACAACATCTCGCGTTCTTCCGTGTTGATTTCCAGACCAGCGAGATCCAGCATAATGGGGCCAAGTGACATTAGGTGCCTTGTTTTCAGGTGTTGTTGATTTTATTTCAAGCGTTATTGATTCTGGAAAAACCCTGATGAGTTCTTTTCGTCATATCATATGAACTCTACCGACTTGCAGGCAGACTTCATGTTGGACCAAAAACAAAGAGGAGTCCATATAAGTGGGCGGGTTGAACTCACAAACTGCGCGCCTTTCCCGGGCTCACAACACATAAAGCAGCATGATCAAATAATGCGAAATGCTACCAGCCAGAACAAACAGGTGCCAGATACCGTGAGCATGTTTAATTCGTTCGTCAAGGGCGTAAAAGACAATACCACCGGTATAAAACAACCCGCCCAGCACCAGTAATATCAACCCACCCGTTGGCATGATCTGAACAAGGGGATACAGAGCCACCACAATCAACCAGCCCATAAGCAGATAAATGAGCATCTGAATGCGGCGCGAACCCTGCCGATGCAGGACATCCACCACAATACCGATGATCGCCAACCCCCAGACGATGCCAAACAGGGTCCAGCCCCAGGCACCGCGCAGAGTCACCAGTGTCAGCGGCGTGTAAGTGCCAGCGATGAGCAGGTAGATGGCCACATGATCCAGCTTCATGAATATCTGCTTGGCCCGCCCGCGCAAGGAATGATACAGCGTTGACAGGGTGTACAACAGAAACAGAGAGGCACCGTAAATACTGAAGCTGACGATTTTCCAGACATCGCCCTGCAAGGCGGCAAAGACAACCAGCACCACCAAACCCGCCAAGGCCAGTGCGGCACCTGCCAGATGGGTGATACTGTTGAAACGTTCACCGTGATACATATTTACCCCGACAGGTTTTCGTATAAATCAGTACGCCAGAGCCTGTGCCGGATTAAAAAAAACTCCGGGAGCAAGCGCAATATGAAACGTCAAACATTTAACCACAAAAAATTTCCCTTCGGCACTTCAATTTTTCTGATTCATGGTCATATACGCTCCGATCAGGATCAACCCGAAACCGGCCTGCCCCACTGGCTGGCAAAAAAACCATCACCCAGGGGCTTGCGTTCCCGTGTTGCACTTTCCATTTCCTGGAAATCTTCATGTAAGGCATCCATTGCTCCGTGATAACCCACAGCAATCACAGCCATCAGTTCCACTTCGCCGGGAATACCAAAGGCAACACGCGCCTGCTCCATATCAAAGCCGCCCATTTGGTGTGCATTAAGTCCCATGGATGCCGCTTGCAGGCAGACGTTTTCACTGGCTGCTCCCGTGTCGTACTGACTCCAGCGATTGGCGCTGCCATTGTGACTGAACGTGGGTATGCTGCCCACTAACATCAACACTGGCGCATGTTTTGCCCATAACTGATTTTTCTCCGCCAGGCAGCCCAGCATTTTTTCCCAGGCAGTTTCGTCCTGTCCACGATTGCAAACCACAAATCGCCAGGGCTCATCGCCAAAACAGGAAGGTGCCCAGCGTGCGGCTTCCAGCAGGGCCAGGAGTGTTTTTTCATCCACGTTTTTTGTTGCATCAAAGGCGCGCGGACTCCAGCGCCGGGCGATAAGCGCATCGATGGGGACTGCTGTTGTTGCCGTTTTGTCTGACATTATATTTTCCTTTTCTGGTTGTTGATCCGGCATCCGAAATCCCGGGATGAAAATCTCTGGATTCCGGTTAAAAACATGCCGGAATGACGGCACTCATGAAGAGTATTCAGCGTTGTATTACGGCAAATCAAACAGCAAAAACCGGGCATCGCCTTTTGCCTGAAGTTGCAGGCTGTCTTCATTTTCAATGGTCAGGGCATCACCTTCTGTCAGCATTTGATCCGCTGCGGTGATTTCTCCGGCCATCATGTGCAGGTAATATTTTCGTGCCGTATTCAACGACAGCGGCAACGTCTCATCGTTCGCCAGATGGGCTACCGATAATACGGCATCCTGATGCAGAAACATGGAGCCGTCTCGCCGGTCCGGTGATGCCAGCACTTTTAATTTTTTGTCACCCGGGTCACTATTGCCAACCAGTTCAAGCTGTTCATAACAGGGCGTCACGCCCATTTGATTCGGCTCAATCCAGATTTGCAAAAAATGTAATATTTCATCTTGTGAGGCATTGTATTCACTGTGCGTGATACCCGTACCAGCACTCATGCGCTGCACGTCTCCAGCCTGTAGTTGCAGCACATGGCCCATGCTGTCCTTGTGCTCGATTGTGCCTTGCAGGATAACGCTGATAATTTCCATGTCGCGATGGGCGTGCGTGGCGAACCCTGTCCCCGGTGCAACTTCATCATCATTAATGACCCGTAATACCGAGAAACCCATGCGTTCCGGGTCCATGTAATCAGCAAAGGAAAAGCTATGCCGGCTGTTCAGCCAGCCATGCTGACCCTGGCCGCGTTGTTGTGATCGTCTGATTTCAAACATTTTCGCCTCTCTTCGCGCGCGGAAGGCGCACTGAACGAGCCCTGCCATTCATAAAAATTGAACAAGCATTTGCCGCTCAAATAGTGAGGTTTAAGGATAGTATTGACCCCGTTGAATAAAAAGCAGAAAATTTTGCGCGGCTTGAACGAATTTTTTAAACATGCCTGTGCGCCCTTTTTCACTCACGCTTCTCTGGTAACAAAACCATGAAACTGACACTGGATGCCCTCAACGTGCTCGATGCCATCGACCAGGGTGGCAGTTTCGCCGCTGCTGCGGAAAATTTGTATCGTGTGCCCTCGGCCATCAGCTACACCATGCAAAAACTGGAGCAGGATCTCGGCACACCCGTTTTTGATCGCAGCGGGCACCGCGCCGTGCTTACTTCTGCCGGAAAAACACTGCTGAAAGAAGGGCGACGTTTACTGCTTGCCGCACACGAGCTGGAAGATCAGGTCAAACGCATCGCCACAGGCTGGGAGACTGAGCTGCGTATCGCTATGGACACGCTGATTCCCGCCAATAACCTGTTGTCACTCGTGGCCGAATTTTATGACGAGCATACCCCTGCAAGACCCGATGATCCGGCCACGCAATCCACCGCACAAAACAAAGGCACACAATTACGCTTGCAGCAGGAAGTGTTGGGCGGTACCTGGGATGCACTGGTCTCCAACCGGGCAGATCTGGTGATTGGTGCGACGGGGGATGCGCCTGCGGGTGCGGGCTATAGTCATTTCTCCCTGAATGAATGCACCATGGTATTTGTGGTGCCTCCCGGTCATCCGCTGGCCACCGCTGAAGAACCCGTTGGCAGCACGGATATCCTCAAATACCGCGCTGTCGCCATTGCCGACAGTTCCCGCCATTTACCACCACGCAGCAGTGGTTTACTCACCGGACAGGAGGTGCTCACCGTGCCGGATATGGCCAATAAACTTGAAGCGCATATCCAAGGACTTGGCATTGGCTATTTGCCGTTATTCTGGGCACAGGCCGCCATTGATGCCCGACAGCTGGTTGTGAAATCTGTCGGGGCCACACCCAACCGGGCCATTCAGCAAATCGCCTGGCGCAGTGACAATCAGGGCAAGGCACTGAAGTGGTTTGTGGAAAAACTCAGACAACCGGTCGTTCAGCAACATCTGCTCCGCTGCCACTGAAGCAGACGTTGTTGAGTCCAAACTACCCCGCTTTCGTCCGCCCATGAGCCCTGTATCCATGCACAGCGAATCCGGCTGAGACCGTAGCCTAATTACGTGAGGGAAATGCCCCCTCCAGGCAGATAATGTAGTGTATGACCAATTGAGGAGGCCGGTTTTCATGTGCCTGTCCGCCACCGGCAGGTGCATTGGTGACCGTAACTGCGCCTGTCGCCATCGTCGTGTTTTGCGTCGTGCCAAAAGAATTAATATCTTCAGTGTGACTTGCCCATACCGCATTGTCGGGACTGGTCGAACTGCCTGCATTGCTGTCTGCGTTGACTGTTGCAGTGGCAACATGCGTATGCGCCGGAATCTGTCCTTCACCAAGTATGACGCTCTCTGCACCGACCCTCTGGCCCGGAGAATAACTTGTTAATCCTGGCCCTGTTCCCGGGCCGATAGGGCTGCGCCCACGTAAATCCGGCAAACCGAAAGTCGTACGACCATCACCTCCATAAGTCGTTCCCAGAATTGAAAAAAGTGCTTGATTACTATTGATTGACAGTAATTGTCCTTCACAAAATGCCCAGGACCGCGGACTAAAGTTTCCGGCAAACATTTTGATTTCACCTATCATGCCTTCCATGCTGATGCTCCTTTTTTATCATGTATAAAATATATGCCTTGCTCTTTAAACCTGTCACCAAATTGCCAACGTTACAGCCCCTGATTCAACTACTGTTTTTTCAGCACCATAAACTCCACCCGACGATTCCGGGCCCGACCGGCCTCAGTGGCATTGCTGGCTACCGGTCGACGTTCGCCATAGTTTCCGGTTTCAAGCCGGTCGCGCCCCACCCCTTGCTCAACCAGATAATCCACCACGCTCTGGGCGCGGCGACCGGACAGCAGCTGATTGTAAGCTTCACTGTCAACGCTGCAGCTATAGCCTTGTACTTCCAGACGCAATTCCGGATAAGTACGCAGTATCTCCACCACTGTTCCGGCCTGCGTACGACCGGTCCCGGTCAACGTTACCGAACCGAAAGGGAAGCGAATCACCGGTAGCTTGCCGTCGAACACTGCCACCTCTGAAAATGCCGCCATCTCCAGTTCAACTTCGGGAACTTTCGTTACCCGTGGCTCAAGTTCCTCGACAATAACAGACAGGGGCTCAGGTGGTACCACAGCAGTCGTCGTTACCAATGCGGGCGCAGGCTGTATCACAGGAGCTGGCACGGGTGCAGGCGCAGGCTGTACCACAGCAACCGGAGCAGGCCTGGCTCCGGATAAAAAGCGCCTGACTACACTCAGGGTGAGCAATTGCACATCGCTGGAAAAGTATTCGTACTCCAGTTGTGCTCCCCAGCCGCCAGCAAAATTGTAACGCCCACCTGCGCCGATGAACAGTTGTATATCGTTCTCTTTTTCGAACGAAATATCCGCACCCTTTACATCAAGCCCTGCTCCGCCAGCCTTGAGAAAGCCCGACAGCCCCTGCTGGTTATGCGACCAGGAAAATACACCACCGAGACCGTACAGTGCGTTGTATTCAATGGTGCCTTGCGGGGCCATGTCTGCTTCGCCGGGAATGCTGTAGAAAACTTCCAGCGCCCAGCGTTTGGTGAAGTCATAGCCCAGAAACAGTTTGCCGCCGATATCGGTATCGTCATCCACCGAAAACCGCGTGTTATCCGTATCCGGGGCCAGAAAGGACAACGATGGACCACCACCGAGATAAAAATCACCTTTGTCGGCAAAAGCAGGGGCAAGATACAACGCAAAAGCCAATAGCAGACAGGTGGATAAATAAACATCCCCTGCTCCGGATTTAATACGCCTGTCAAACGGGGAGAGTTTCACTTGGACACCCCCTTGCGAGAGAAAACAGACGGGTTTGTTTTATGGTACCGCAACAGGTTCCGCCGCAAGGTTTTCCAGCTCTCCCGCTGGGAGCCTGAGGAGATTTTCAGCAAACCCCACACTGCTGCCAGCACCAGTAACCACCATGATTCCATCGCGCCCACACCACCCGTGCCAGTTTTAACGCTGTTTTCAGGCCTGACCGTAATAGTGATAGTTTCAAAGTCCGATGCTGACAACGCACCATCATCCGTCACGGTAAACAGCACATCCGGAAAGTTACCGGCCTGATCAAAATCCGGTGTCCAGCTGAAGGTCGCCGTACCGTCGCCATTGTCGGCGAATGTCGCTCCCGTCGGCATGTTATCAATGACATAACTCAGGTTATCGCCATCCGGATCAGTCGCGGTAAGTGTGAATTCAAGCGACTCGCCTTCGGTCACTGTGCGATCACCGGTCTGACCCAGCACCGGCAACCGGTTCACATCGCCCACTGTGATGGTGATGGTTTCCTGATCCGATGTAGACGGGGTACCATCGTCAGTCACGGTAAACAGCACATTCGGGAAATTCCCCGCCTGCGCAAAATCCGGTGTCCAGCTGAAGGTCGCCGTGCCATCACCATTGTCAGTGAAAGCCGCCCCTGTCGGCATATTGCCAATAACGTAACTCACATTATCGCCATCCGGATCAGTCGCAGTAAGCGTGAATTCAAGCGACTCACCTTCGGTCACTGTTTGATCACCGATCTGACCCAGCACCGGCAACCGATTCACATCGCCCACTGTGATGGTAATGGTTTCCTGGTCCGATGCAGACGGGACACCATCATCAGTTACGGTAAACAACACATTCGGGAAATTCCCTGCCTGCGCAAAACCCGGTGTCCAACTGAACGTTGCCGTGCCATCACCATGATCAACAAGCGTTGCGCCCGTTGGTGCATTGCCAATGGTATAGCTCAGGTTATCGCCATCAGGATCAGTCGCAATGAGAATGAGTTCGAGCAAATCACCTTCGGCCACTGTGCGGTCACCGATAGGGTTCAACACAGGCGGCCGGTTTACATCACCCACCGTGATGGTAATGGTTTCCTGATCCGATGTGGACGGGGTTCCATCGTCAGTCACGGTAAACAGTACATTCGGGAAATTCCCCGCCTGTGCAAAATCCGGTATCCAGCTGAAAGTTGCCGTGCCATCACCATGGTCAACAAGGGTCGCGCCCGTTGGTGCATTGCCAATGGCATAGCTCAGGTTATCGCCATCAGGATCAGTCGCCGTGAGTATGAATTCGAGCAAATCACCTTCGGCCACCGTACGATCACCAGTCTGGCTCAACACAGGTGGCCGGTTCACATCGCCCACCGTGATGGTGATGCTTTCCGAGTCCGATGCAAACGGCATACCATCGTCAGTCACCATAAACAGCACATTCGGGAAGTTCCCCGCCTGACCAAAATCCGGTATCCAGCTGAAGGTTGCTGTACCGTCACCGTTGTCGGTGAAAGTCGCCCCTGTCGGCATGTTACCAATAGCGTAACTCAGGTTGTCACCGTCTGAATCGGAAGCTGTCACGGCGAACGCCAGTAACTGACCCTCATCCACCAATTGAGTACCGATGGCATCGAGTAAAGGCGCAGTGTTTTCGATCACATCGGTCACGGTAATGACAATGTTCTGCACGGTGGGTAACCCACCCGAATCGGTAACGGTAACCTGGATGTCATAGTTGTTATCCGCACCGGCATCACCCGGGGTTTCAAAGTCCGGCGCACTGATGAAGGTGACAACACCTGTATTGGCATCCAGATTGAACAGCGCCTGATCGGCACCACCGGTCTTGCTGAAGGTCAGCCCTGAACCTTCCGAATCACTGTCATCAGTGGCCTGGACATCAAGCGCACCGGTCTGGTTTTCCGCCACGCTGGCGGTATTGCCGCTGCTGATGGTAGGAGCGGTATTTTCAGCCACATCGGTCACGGTAATAACAATGTTTTGTGATGCAGTTAATCCACCCGAATCGGTGACCGTGACCTGGATGTCGTAGTTGTTATCCGCACCGGCATCACTCGGGGTTTCAAAGTCCGGCGCACTGATGAAGGCGATAACACCGTTGCTGCTATTCAGATTGAACAGCGCCTGATCGGCACCACCGGTCTTGCTGAAGGTCAGCCCTGAACCTTCCGAATCACTGTCGTCAGT
>WFQM01000290.1 GCA_015487095.1 Gammaproteobacteria bacterium
GGCACACAGACCATGTATTGCAGCGATTGCCACGGTTCTGATACTCGCCAGTGGGGCACAGCTGATCCGGACGGGCCGGGCAATGAAAACGGTGCAGCCTGGGGACCGCATGGATCCGATAACGACTTTTTGCTTAAGGGACCCTGGTCAGCTGCTCCAGGCAGTGGCACGGGGGATGAATTCAGTTCACCCAGTGCCCGAAATCACCTGTGTTTCAAGTGCCACGACTTTGACCTGTACGCCAATATCAATCCGGCGGAAGTTCAGGAGAGTGGCTTTGGCGGCACCGATACCTGTAGAGGCTGTGGCGCAAGCCTTGATAGTGCCACCAGAAACTACCACACTTTTCATGTCGCCGTTGTGCCTAACTACCGCTGTAATTTTTGTCATGTTGCCGTGCCGCATGGCTGGAAAAACAAGGCCTTTCTGGTCAACCTCAATGACGTGGGTCCAGAGGCCGGTCTGGCACCGGGAACCCAGGTACGTTACGGGTTCATGGCCGATTTTGAGACGTATACTAAAGGCCCCTATTATAATCGCGCTGCTCTCAAGATCCGCAGTTTTGCCCGCAGTGGCGAGTGGACGGAGAGCAACTGTGGTTCGGCAGGGCTGCCGGGTAACGGGGTGCAGGGCATTGACTGGATGGTTGGTGTGACTGGAACTGGCCCCGGGTTTACTGTCCTTGGTGGAGAAGGTTGTGCCTCGTTGCCTTGATCAGTCGCGTGGTTCGAAAATATAAAGATGGTTGGTCAATGCCATTAAGTTAAGCCAAATTTCTGACTTGTTGCAGGTTGGTGGTGAGCTTGCGACCCCCATGTTGTCAGTTCTATTCACCACCAACCTGCGCTATATCATTACTTGTCAACTTAATGACATTGGTGGTCGGCGCATCTGGAGAATGTTCCCCGTTCGGGGTCGTGAGGTACGAATGATTTGTCGTGGATACGTGGTTTTTTTGCTCCTGTTATTTTCTGGTGCAGTGTCGGCGGTGGATACAGCGCGCTACGCTTTCACCGTAAATTTTTTTGACAAAAGTCTGGCTGGTTACCGGCTTGATGCTAGTGGCATGTTGCATGTCAATAGTTACCAACCGGTTTTGATTCCTCCCACCGCAGTGGGGACGCACCCTTCAGGGCGTTTTGTGTTTACTACAGCTAAGTCCATAGGCCAGATTGGTGTTTATCGTCTTACCCCTGAGACGGGGGAGCTTACTCCAGTGCCTGGTTCGCCGTTTCCCTCTGTGGGACGCTCCCCCTTTTTTATCGCCTTTCATCCTTCGGGTCGGTATGTTTATTTTGCGTGTCGCTTTGACGGTATACTGGCTTTCACTTTCGATCAGGATTCAGGTTTTCTGAGTCCTATTGATGGTATGCCTTATCCTTCAGGTAAGCGAACCCGCTCTCTGGTTATGCATCCGTCGGGGCGTTTTCTTTATGCTTCTAACGCTTATTCCAACACTATCAGTGCTTACGCTCTCGACTCGACTACGGGCAAACTGACAGAGCTTGATGATTCGCCTTTTCTGGCGGGAGATATCTTTCCCGTTGATGACAAGTTAGCGTCGGCGGCGAGATTTCCTGTCTCAGCCGGCGGTTTACCCTATTATGTGGCAATGCATCCGTCAGGCCGGTTTTTGTATGTTGTCAATTGGCTTGGTGGCAGCCTGTCGGCCTTCCGTATTGACCCGGATAGCGGTGTACTTAGCTTGCTGGATGATTTTCCGCGTGTGACCGGTATTAACCCCTATGCTGTTGCAGTTCACCCCTCCGGGCAGTTTTTATATGTAGCCAGCTGGGCTGACGATGCGCTGTGGGGTTATCGTATTGATTCCGTTAGCGGTGATCTGACACTGGTACCTGATTCGCCTTTTGCTGTTGAAGGCATTGCACCTATGACGATTGCCTTTGACCCTGCGGGTCAGCATACCTATGTGTCTAATTATCGTTCTAATAATGTCAGTGTATTCGACGTTGATATGACCAGTGGCGTGTTAAGTTTGCAGGATACTGTGCAAACGCGCTCAGGGCCTGGCTCTTTGACCTTGGCGTCGGGTCAGGTTCAATCGGTGCCAACGGTGCGTCATGCCTTCGGTCTGTCCGGGAAAGAACTTGTACTGCTGAGCCAGTCCGCGAACAGTGGCGAGCTGAAACGATTGGCGAGCATCGTGGCTGGTGGCAGGCCTGTGGCCGTGGTAGCGCGTCGTGATGGCCGCTTCGTTTACGTCGCCGATGCTGACAGTGACCATATTTATGCCTTTCGGGTCGAAAATGAGCGATTGCTCCCTGTTTCCGGTTCACCTTTTGCCGCAGGCAAGGGGCTCCGTGACCTGGCAATGGATATTAACGGTCTCTACCTTTACGCAGTCAACGAAGACTCCGGCAATCTCTCAGTGTATGCCGTTGATGCTGTCAGCGGAGTTCTTAGCGAAGTTTCCGGTTCACCGCTTCGCACCGGACGCGGCCCGGTTGCGATAACCTTGGATGCTTCGGCGCGCTATGCCCTGGTTGCCAATGCTGGTGCTGGCAATATCTCGGTGTTCCGCTACCAGACCAACCAGAGCCCACTGATTTTCGAGATTGCCAAATACGGCTCGCCGTTCGCTACAGGCAAACGTCCTGTAGCTCTGGCGGAAGATCCCACCGGCAAGCATCTCTATGTGGCTGATGCCGATGTGGACAGCCTGTCCTTGTTTCGGGTGCATTTCCAGAGTGG
Organism: Gammaproteobacteria bacterium; assembly: GCA_015487095.1. Classification (GTDB taxonomy): domain Bacteria; phylum Pseudomonadota; class Gammaproteobacteria; order SZUA-152; family SZUA-152; genus SZUA-152. The sequence goes on from WFQM01000290.1 coordinate 2,713, forward strand.
GGTGCTGGAAGCGTTGCCTGACTCGCCGCTGACTACCGGCAAGTCACCCCGTTCTGTACTGGTACATCCTAGTGGTGACTGGGTTTATGTGTTTAACAGCGGCAGCAATGACATCAGCCGTTATCGCCGTGACCGGCTACAGGGAACATTGAGTGAAACAATGCCCCGGGTTGCTGTGGGTTCGCAAGCTCAAACCCTGCGACTGGATCCTGCCGGACGCTACCTTTATGTACTTGCAGAAGAGGGCAAGCCACTGCAACGTTATGCAGTGGATGCAGCCAGTGGTGCGCTGGAGATGCAACAGACACAGCAGCGTGAGGGGTTTCGTGAGCTGGTATTTCCGGTATTTTCAGATTGAACCTAACACATCAGTTGAGCCTACTGCGAACGTCTAATGCACTCAATCTAAATGATTTTTTCGAACATTTTGAACTCACCGTATGGGTGATACGCTTTCATTCAAAATAACCAAAAAAGTCATTGATCTTGAGCACCTTAGCCGCTCTCGCGACGGCTCAACTGATGTGTTAGGTTGAAAGAAGTCAGGCTGTCCAGCATGCGGACTGGATAGGTTGATGGCATGGCTCTTTACAATGGGGAAACGCTTTTGGGTGTTGACTCTCCGATTTGTTCCGCGTACTTTCTGCACAATTCTCGCACAGAATAATCCCGTTTCGAGATCAGTATCGCCCATGGATGATTGTCTCTCAAGGAAGTACTGAACGAGAGGGTGCTCGTGGCACTGGTTTTTACTCCATCGGCCAATCACCATGTCTACCACTTATACGGCCACTGGCTTTTTCGTTGATGGTGTCAATCCATGGATTCTTCGATTTTTGTCGCTGAGCTTTGGAGTCCCATACTCAATTTTTGCGTTACTTTGGGCGATACCGTGGGCAGTGCTGTTATGGCAGCAAAAACACGTATTTTAGAGAGTGTATTAACATGTTGATGAATATTCCCGTTTGAAATCTACGAAAATAATATGCTGACAATGCCTTTCCTGCCAGGGGTGAGTGAGATACGAAGGACTTGCTGCGGGTTCGCGGCAATTGTTTTGCTGTTGTTTGTTCACTCTGCATTGGCTACTGAAACGGCGCGTTATGCTTTTACGGTCAACTCTTTTGACAGCAGTCTGGTGGGTTACCGACTCGGTGTTGATGGTATGTTGCACGTCAATGGACATCAGCGGGTTCCGGCTCCGGCTTTTCCTACTGCGGTGGGAGTGCATCCCTCGGGGCGTTTTGTGCTTACCACCTCCAAATCATTAGGCCGCATCGGTGTCTATCGTCTCGACCCCGAAACGGGCATGCTTACCCAAGTGCCTGACTCGCCGTTTCGTTCTGTGGGGCGCTCACCTTTTTTCATCACGTTCCATCCTTCGGGGCGGTATGTCTACGTTGCCACCAACTTTGATGGCGTATTGGCTTTCAATTTTGATTCGGATAGTGGTACCTTGAGCCCCATCGATGGTATGCCCTATCTCTCGGGCAAACGCACCCGTTCCCTGGCCATGCACCCATCGGGGCATTTTCTTTACGCCTCGAATTCTTATTCCAATACCATCAGTGCTTACGGCATTGATCCGGCTACAGGCAAACTGATAGACCTTGATGGTTCGCCTTTTCCGGCGGGTGATACGGCACCGGTTGATTCTGAATTGGCGGCGTTATTGAAGTATCCCGTCTCTGCTGGTGGCGTGCCCTATTATGTGGCCATCCCCCCATCGGGCCGGTTTTTGTATGTTACCAATTGGCTCAGTAGCAGTTTGTCTGCTTTTCGTATCGATCCGGACAACGGCACGCTCAGTTTGCTGGATGACTTCCCGCGTATTACCGGTATCA
>WFQM01000291.1 GCA_015487095.1 Gammaproteobacteria bacterium
GTTTTTGTACGATGGCGTAGCCACGCCCCAGAGTTGCCAGTGGGCTGACGGCGTTCAGTGCCCGGCTGAGATTGCTGAGGCGGGCGCGCTGTTGTGCCAGAGTTGCGCTGATGGCGCTGTGATTATTATGTCGCAGTTTATCCAGTCGCAGGCGCATTACCCGTAGACGCTGGACCGGAGAATGACCGCGTAGGCGTGCCCGCAGTGTGTTAAGTCGTGCTTGCTGCTGGTGTAGCCGAGCCTGTTGCGCGAGATTGAGCCGTTGTTCCAGCTCGTCCAGCCGCTGTGCGCGTTCGCGCAGCCGTTGACCGGGATGTTTTAACTGGCGGCACAGCCAGTCCAGGTGTTGTCGTTGTCGGGCAATGCGCCCCTGCCAGCTGCGCAGCAGGCGCTGCTGCCAACCTGTAAACGTGCTTCTCCATTCGTCGCGGTCCGGGCTCACCAATTCTGCGGCAGCCGAGGGTGTGGGCGCGCGCAGGTCGGCAACGAAATCGGCGATGGTGAAATCCACCTCATGGCCGATGGCGCTGACCACAGGAATGGGACAGGCGTGAATTGCCCGGGCCACAGCCTCGTCGTTAAAAGCCCATAGATCCTCCAGTGATCCACCACCACGAGCAAGGATTAACAGGTCACATTCGTTTCGTTTTCCGGCATTTTGCAAAGCGGCGACAATGGCGGACGGTGCTTCGACGCCTTGTACGGGCACGGGATAAATCAGCACGGGAATGCCGGGAAAGCGGCGCTTGAGCACGCTGATAATGTCCCGGATGGCTGCACCCGTAGGGGAGGTGATCACTCCCAGGCGAGAGGGCAGTTCAGGCAAAGGCTGTTTGCTGCTGTCATCAAACAAGCCTTCGTCATGCAGTCGGTGTTTAAGCAATTCGAACTGACGGCGTAATGCACCATCACCGGCTTCTTCCATGTGTTCGGCAATGAGCTGGTAATCGCCGCGTGCCGGGTACAGGCTGAGCCGACCGCGTACCAGTATCTGCTGGCCGTTTTCAGGGCGAAAATTGACCTGCCGGTTGCGCATTTTAAACATGGCGCAGCGCAGTTGGGCCGATTCGTCTTTAAGGCTGAAATAGATATGACCGGAAGCAGGACGGGCGAGATTGGAAATTTCACCTTCCACCCAGATTAGAGGGAATTCACTTTCCAGCAGGTCGCGGGCCGCGTGGTTTAAATGGGAGACGCTGTAAATTCTTCGCTCGGATGTATTATCTGTGATGGACATGTGGCGTAGTGTATCCCGAGTATCTTGATTACGGTGAAAAAGGGTTCATTAAAAAAGGCAGGTTGCCGGGGCAACCTGCCTTTTGGTACCTGTCTGCTGAACAGGACGGTTGTTGATTTACACCGTATTCAGATTAAAACAGCCAGGGACCAGCGTCTTTCTGTTCCATAGCCTGGGTATACCCCATGTCAGCCTGGAATTTGGCCTCGTTGGCCAGTTCGATGGCTTTTTTGAAGTCACCCTTGCTGGCAGCGGCCTTGGCTTTTTTGAGGATCTTTTTCCCGGCGTCGCGCCATTCACCGTCCACGCTGCGTGCCTTTTTCAGAGCATCTGTCGCGGAAGCAATCGCGGATTTGGCAGCGGCAGTGTTTTTGGCAACGGCATCCTCAGCATTTTCACCACCAAAAATCGAGCAGCCGCTGAGGGCAAAAATCAGGGCACCAAAAATTATTAACTTTTTCATTATTTCTTCTCCGATGCTTTTTTAATGTCTTCCATCCTGGCCTGGGTGACCTGGAACCGCATGCTACCTTCTTTTCTTTACATATGTTCCGAGGCAATTTTTACACACAGGCCACTTAATCACACTATGCCCGTGAAGATCAAGCTGGAAAGGTTGACGTACTTAGTAAAAGCAGTATTGACAGGACGATGATTGTCCGCAGGCTCCGTTGACATCTTGACAGTTTACCCGCTACCCATCCGCTTATATAATCTGCCACCCATTCACATCCCGTCATTTGGAACCCCACCATGCGCATTGCTCAAGAAGCCCTTACATTCGATGATGTTTTACTGATTCCGGCCCACTCCACCGTAATGCCGAAAGAAGTGAGTCTGGTGACTCGCTTGACACGGGAGATCACCTTAAATATCCCGTTGATTTCAGCGGCTATGGATACCGTCACCGAGGCCCGCCTTGCTATCAGCATGGCACAGGAAGGGGGAATAGGCATCATTCATAAAAATATGACCGATGAGCAGCAGGCGGAACAGGTGCGGCTGGTGAAAAAATACGAGAGTGGGGTGATTAAAGATCCTATCTCGGTGAGTTCTGATGCCAGTATCCGCGATGTACTGGCTTTGACCCGTGCCCACAATATTTCCGGTGTGCCGGTGGTGGATGGCAAAGAACTGGTGGGTATTGTCACCAGTCGTGATCTGCGTTTTGAGACCCGTTTTGATGAGCCTGTCTCCACCATTATGACCGGTAAAGAAAAACTGGTGACGGTAAAAGAAGGAGCAGCCTCTGATGAAGTGCTGGCACTGCTGCACAAATACCGCATCGAAAAAGTGCTGGTAGTTAACGACGATTTCCAGCTGCGCGGTTTGATTACAGTGAAAGATATCCAAAAGGCCAGCGAATACCCCAGTGCCTGTAAAGACGATCAGGGACGTTTGCGCGTGGGCGCGGCAGTGGGAACCGGTGGCGGCACTGAAGGACGGGTGAAGGCGCTGGTGAAGGCGGGCGTGGATGTGATTGTGGTGGATACAGCACACGGCCACTCGCAGGGCGTGTTGGACCGTGTCAGTTGGGTGAAAAAGAATTTTCCGCAGGTGCAGGTTATTGGCGGCAACATCGCCACTGGCGCGGCGGCTAAAGCATTGGTCGCCGCAGGTGCGGACGGTGTGAAGGTGGGCATTGGTCCTGGCTCTATTTGTACGACACGCATTGTTGCCGGTGTTGGCGTACCGCAGATTACGGCGATAGATAATGTGGCCGCTGCGCTGAAGGGTACCGGTGTACCGTTAATTGCTGATGGTGGCGTGCGTTATTCCGGCGATGTGGCCAAAGCGCTGGTGGCCGGAGCTTATTCGATTATGATCGGCAGCATGTTTGCGGGCACTGAAGAGGCTCCGGGCGAAGTGGAACTGTTTCAGGGGCGTTCGTACAAATCGTATCGGGGCATGGGCTCACTGGGCGCAATGACCGGTGCGGAAGGCTCCAGTGATCGTTATTTTCAAGAAGGCAGCAAGGCCGATAAACTGGTACCCGAAGGCATAGAAGGTCGTGTGCCGTTCAAGGGAGCGTTGGCACCCGTGGTGCATCAGTTACTGGGTGGTATTCGTTCCAGCATGGGGTACACCGGTTGTGCGACTATCGATAACATGCGCTCCATGCCCGAGTTTGTGCGAGTGACCAATGCCGGTATGGCTGAAAGTCATGTACATGATGTGCAAATCACCAAGGAAGCGCCGAATTATCGGGCATGATGAATTGGAAAAAACAAGTTTTGCAGGGTGGGTACTGTCCACCTTCCAGCCTGAAACAAAACGGTGGGCAATGCCCACCCTACACGGGATATTTTTTTGAATACCGACATTCATGCTCAACGCATTCTGATTCTTGATTTTGGTTCACAATATACGCAGCTTATTGCCCGGCGGGTGCGCGAGGCGGGTGTCTATTGTGAGTTACACGCTTATGACCTGATGAGTGATGCCGATGTGCGCGCGTTTGCGCCCAGCGGCATTATTCTTTCCGGTGGCCCGGAGTCGGTGACGGGTGATGATTCGCCCACAGCTCCACAATTAGTGTTTGAGCTGGGTGTGCCGGTACTGGGTATTTGTTATGGCATGCAGACCATGGCCGCACAGTTGGGTGGCAAAGTGGAAAATGCCGATCACCACGAATACGGTTATGCCAAGGTGCGTGCGCGTGGCCACACGCAGCTACTGAAAAATATCGAAGATCATATCAGTGCGGAAGGTTACGGCCTGCTGGATGTGTGGATGAGTCACGGTGATCGTGTTGAACAATTACCGCCGGGCTTTAAGTTGATGGCCTCCACTGAGTCAGCACCCATTGCCGGTATGGCCGATGAAACACGCCGTTTTTACGGTATTCAGTTTCATCCCGAAGTGACCCACACTCACCAGGGTGAGCGTATTATCAACCGCTTTGTGCATGATATCTGTGGTTGCGAAGGGCTGTGGACGGCTGGCAACATTATTGACGACAACATTCACAAAGTGCGCGAGCAGGTGGGCAAAGACGACGTGATTCTCGGTTTGTCCGGAGGGGTGGATTCATCCGTAGTAGCCGCACTGTTGCACAAAGCTATCGGCAGCCAACTTACTTGCGTATTTGTGGACAACGGCTTGTTGCGCCTCAACGAAGGTGATCAGGTGATGTCCATGTTTGCCGAGCATATGGGCGTTAAAGTTATTCGTGTCAATGCACAGAACCGTTTTATGACTGCTCTGGGTGGTGAAAATGACCCGGAAAAGAAACGTAAAATTATCGGCAATCTGTTTATTGATATTTTTGAAGAAGAATCGGTCAAACTGTCTAACGCAAAGTGGTTAGCGCAGGGCACCATTTATCCTGATGTGATTGAATCTGCCGGTGCCAAATCCGGCAAGGCCCACGTTATTAAATCACACCACAATGTTGGCGGATTGCCAGACTACATGAAGTTAAAGCTGGTGGAGCCGTTGCGCGAACTCTTCAAGGATGAAGTGCGCAAGTTGGGTGTCGAACTGGGTTTGCCTTATGACATGGTTTATCGGCATCCCTTCCCTGGCCCAGGACTGGGTGTGCGCATTCTCGGTGAAGTGAAAAAAGAATACGCTGATATTCTGCGTCCTGCCGATGCCATCTTTATCGAAGAATTACATAACCACGATTGGTATCACAAAGTCAGCCAGGCTTTTGCTGTGTTTTTGCCCGTGAAATCGGTCGGCGTTACCGGTGACGGTCGGCGTTATGATTACGTGGTATCACTGCGTGCGGTGGAAACTGTGGATTTCATGACGGCACGCTGGGCGCACCTGCCCTATGAATTACTGGAAACCGTTTCGCGGCGCATCATCAATGAAGTACCCGGTATTTCCCGCGTGGCCTATGATATTTCCAGCAAGCCACCTGCGACGATTGAATGGGAGTGACGGGCAATGCCAGGCAATGTCTGGCACTGGTTAGCATCTACAGGCACTAAAGAGAAAAGCTCTATTCATTATAGATGCAGCAAGAATAAATTCTTTTTTTGGCTAAGTCCGTAACCAGTTTTCCACTTTCAGCCCCGGCACTCTTGAAAATTCCCTGACATTGGCTGTCACAACCGTCAGATTATTTGAGAGGGCATGTGCGGCAATCAGCAGGTCGTTTGGCCCGATAGGGGTTCCCTGCCGTGCGAAGTGATGGCGTATTGCTGCATACTGGCGATCAGCAGGCGTTTCCAGCGGCAGAATTTCCAATGCTGATAGGATCAGGTCGATACGCTCGGCAAGTTTTGCCGAGTTTGACTTGGCCGCGCTATAACGGAGTTCTGCTGCGACAATGATGCTGGTGCAAACACTGACCTCGCCGGCTTTGGTGATTTGTGCCGCTACTTCGCCCTGTGGATTCCGAACCAAATCGGACAGGATGTTGGTGTCCAGCAAATACGTCAGCGATGCACTCACAGTTGCACGTCATCCAGTGGTGGCAGATCATCGTCAATATCGGGGAAAGGTTCAGTCAGAGGATCCAGCGAGGCAAGCAGGGCCAGCAACTTTCCTTTACGGATCGGCTCCACGATAAGGCGGTCACCTTCCTTGTGGATGATGGCTTCCTCGCCTTCCAGCTCGAATTCGCGAGGAATGCGCAGCGCCTGGTTGCGCCCGTTACGAAAGAGGCGGACATGGCGTTCAAGAGTTGACATTAGGGTATCCTCTGGCTTGCGGCATATGTCAAAGCATATGCCTGGAAGGCTGTTCAGTCAACTGGCAGGTCACTGTTTTGTTAGGCCGCATTGTCTCGGTGTTTCTTGGTGAATAGCAGCATTTTCTGAACAGGGTATTTTTTGCGTGTAACAAGGTAGAAATCATCGATACCATGAGAGGTACATTGAGTCCGGCATGGTATCAGCACTTGTAACGGATAATATCTACAATGTCTGGTGCAAGGAACGCAGGAATCGCTTGCAATCATCGGTTTTCTCTTGCCTATCAGGATGTTGACTCCTAAAATGCAAGGTATGATTGACCGTCAAATTACTGAGAAACTTCAAGCAACCATTGCACAGGTACCTGCGGTCGCACTGCTTGGCGCACGTCAGGTTGGCAAGACGACACTGGCAAAAAACATTGCTAGTACCATCGACTCTGTTTACCTCGATTTGGAAGCCCCCGAGGATTTGCTGAAACTCAGTGATCCGGGCAGTTTTTTGAGCACACATACTGACAAGCTGGTTATCCTGGATGAAATTCAGAGAGCCCCGGAATTGTTTCCCGTGTTGCGGGGGCTGATAGACAAAAACCGGGAGCGGGGTCGCAGGTCAGGCCAGTTTTTACTGCTTGGGTCAGCATCAATGGATTTGATGCGTCAGTCTTCCGAAAGTCTCGCGGGTCGGATTAGCTATCTCGAGATGAGCGGCCTGAACCTGGTTGAAGTTGATGGTCAGCAACAGGAAAGGCAGACCCTGTGGCTGCGGGGTGGTTTTCCAGACAGCTATCTTGCCGCAGATGACGATCTGGCCATGGACTGGCTGGAAAATCTGATTCGTACCTATCTTGAGCGCGACATCCCGCAAATGGGTTTTCGTGTTCCCGCGGCAAGGTTACGTCGGCTGTGGACGATGTTGGCGCACCTTCAGGGTGAAACCGTTAACTATTCCAAGCTTGCCTCAAACCTTGAAGTCGATGCCAAAACGGTCACTCACTACATTGATATTCTGACGGATCTTTTATTGGTCAGGCGTCTTGAACCCTGGCATGCAAACGTCAAGAAACGGTTAGTTAAGTCACCCCGGTATTACGTGCGGGATAGCGGTATTCTGCACCGGTTGCTGGGGATCAATACTTATGATGCGCTTCTATCCAATCCGGTGCTGGGAAAAAGCTGGGAGGGATTTGTCATCGAGAATATTCACTCGATCCTGCCGGGTCGTGCTGAGACCTACTTTTACCGGACAACTGCAGGCGCAGAGATCGATCTGGTGATCAAGATGCCTTCGTCTGAAATTTGGGCCATAGAGATCAAGTATGGCGTCGCTCCCAAGATCGGAAAACATTACAGTAAAATCTGTGATGATGTTGATGCAATGTATAAATATATCCTCTATGGCGGAGAGGATGAGTTTCCCGTGGGCGATGATATTAACGTTATTTCACTGGGTGGACTGATGGATCGACTCTGTTCCGAAAACAGTGAACCGCGATGAGTGAATATCAGTATTACGAGTTCATCGCCATCGATGAGCCATTGACCCCGAAACAGATAGCCGAACTGCGCGCTTGTTCCTCTCGCGCTGAGATCACACCGAGCAGTTTTGTGAATGAGTATCACTGGGGTGATCTCAAGGGAGATCCGGCTGAATGGATGCGGCGTTACTTTGATGCCCATGTCTATGTGGCAAACTGGTGCACATGCGTCCTCTGTTTGCGTCTGCCGAAAAGTGTCTTTAATGCGGGTACCTTCCACAATTTCAAAACTGAAACCACTTTTTCGGTAAAACAAACCAGGACACACTGGCTGCTTGAATGGGTAGTGGATGAAAGTGATAACTACGAGCGTTTTGCCGTAGAGGATGGACGAGGTTGGATGGGCAGACTGGCGCCATTGCGCGATGAATTGCTACGGGGCGACCTGCGTTCATTGTACCTCGGTTGGCTGGCCGGTGTGAGCGCTGGCGAAGTCAACGAGGAGGTCGCCGAGCCTCAACCGCCGCTCGGACTTTCCCGGCTGACCACTGCCCAACGATCGCTGGCGGAATTTCTGGAAATCGATGGGAACCTGCTGGCCGCCGCGGAACTCGCTGACCCGCCTGGTTCAAGGCACGACAGCGAGAGCGATGCGGAACTGGATAGCTGGATCGCCGCACTTCCTGCGGCAGATAAAAACGGGATGCTTGGATTGTTGCTGACCGGGCATGCGCAGCAGGCCGAACGTAAACTGAAATTGCGTTATCTGGCCTGGCAGCGCAAACAATCGCCGGTTGCAAAACCATCCATGCGGCGGCGCACCGTCGCAGATCTTTATAAACTGGCGACATCCGCTGCCAAAACAAGAAAAAGGCAGGAAGCCGTACAGCGCAAAAAGGCGGAGGCCGAACGGCAGGCTAAACGGGAAACCTACCTGCGCACACTGGCTACCGACTTTAACCGCTGCTGGCGGACTGCCGACAAACGGGCTGAACGTGGCATTGCTTCTGCTTACGACGAGGTCGAGTGTTCGCTCGTCGATCTGTCGGAGGCTTATGTGCTGTGCGCGACCCGGGCCGATTTCGACCGCAAACTGGGTAAGTTTATGGCCCGGCATGGAAAACGCGGTGCATTGGTGCGACGCCTCGTTGAAGCGGGGCTCTGGCAGAAGTCTTCGCGATGAAGGAAGTAAAGCCGAAAAGAGCAGCGAAGTTTACGGTGAAATACCTGGATAAACTCATCGAAGAGGCGACCACCGATGCCTACAATGAATCAGAACAGGTCAGTGGGTTCTTTAGTTTGATCGAAGATAATCTCGATGTTCCCTTCACGACCCGCGTGCTTGGACAGGTAGTGACCGTGACGGGGATCGACATCACTGAAAACGATCAAATCGTCGCTATTTGCAGGCCCGGAAACACAGCCCAATCAATCTCGGTTCTTGATCTGCCGATGCCAGCTCCGCTGCCAGAGGGGGTAAATGGATAGCGGCCTACCGCCGCTGGTGTGGGAGTTGAGAGTATTGGTCGAATCATTGACAATTTATGGAAAATGCGCCTTTTTTCAAGGAATTTCTGAGCATGGTATTTTTCATGGTATTACCATTTAGCATGAAAATAAGTCCTTGAACATTAAAGCTAAAAATAGCTTATTGATAATAGAGTGGGAATAAATCGGTGGAAAATAGCGAACGTCGGGAGGATGGGAAAATACCAGATAAAGCTGCCCCTGATGCATCGGCACTCGTTTCTGCGGATTTAAAATGGATGCAACATGCACTAGCGCTGGCGGTACACGCCGAGACTGAAGGAGAAGTCCCTGTAGGTGCGGTGATTGTACGCGATGATTGCGTGATTGCCGAAGGCTGGAACCAGCCGGTGATGAACCATGACCCGACGGCTCATGCCGAAGTAATGGCTTTGCGTGCAGCGGGGCTGGCGGAAAAAAATTATCGCCTACTGGGCACTACACTTTATGTCACCCTGGAACCCTGTGTGATGTGTGCTGGTGCGATTATTCATGCGAGAGTGGGGCGTGTGGTTTATGGTGCCACTGATCCTCGCGTGGGTGCAGCAGGAAGTGCTTTCTCCTTGTTGGGCAGCGATCAGTTTAATCATCTGGTACGGGTTAAGGGGGGCGTGCTGGAAAACGAATGCAGTGGCTTATTGCGACGTTTTTTCAAAGCCCGGCGGTAACGATGTTTGAAAGTTTATGCATAATGCGTATGCTATGCGCTCTTTTGGGAGAGGTGCCAGAGTTGGCCGAATGGGCTTGATTCGAAATCAAGTGAGCCTGCAAGGGCTCCGAGGGTTCGAATCCCTCCCTCTCCGCCAAATCAACAACCTGCAAATATTTGAGGCCCGCGTAACACCAGTAACTATACCCATGGCGTTTGAGATTTAGATGTCAATGTGCGTCATATTTGTTTCATGGCAAGGCAAAATGATGCGTAATAGTCGCTCTATTACAAGGAGTTTCAACGCAGTCATGGAACAAATAAGGAACGCTCGAACAATAACTGTGGCCTTTTGGTTGGGTAAAAAGTAATACAGGTTGAAAGGGTTGAAAGGACTGATGTTCTTCCCTTGACCGTTTGGTGGAACCGCTGCGCTTGTTCCACCCTTTACCTTGTGTTTGAGGAGACGGAACAAACAAACCACTCCCCTGATTCTGACCTGTTTCCGACCCGGATTATGG
>WFQM01000292.1 GCA_015487095.1 Gammaproteobacteria bacterium
AAATTCACAATATGTTGGCCCATATCTTTTTTCGCCAAAGCAATGAAATACTGGCCAATGACATTACCAATACCTCGACTCCCCGAGTGCAGCATAATCCAAACATCCTGGTTTTCATCCAAACATAATTCAATAAAATGGTTACCACCTCCCAATGTTCCTATTTGCCTTATCCATGTTTGATAAGGTCTCTTCTGCATTGAATAAATTTTTTTGTGCTTTCTTAAAATGCTGTCCAATCCGCTGGACAATGCACGGATCGTCGATTCCCTGGCACGATCATGTTTGTGCATGTTGTAACCAACGGGTATCGCTTCTTCAATCGCTGAACGAATTGCACGCAAATTATCCGGTAAATCATTTGCTTTGATAGACAAGCGAACAGCATTCATACCGCAACCAATATCCACGCCTACAGCGGCCGGAATAATCGCGCCTTTAGTCGGGATAACTGATCCGACAGTCGCCCCTTTACCCATATGCACATCTGGCATCACCGCCAAATGACTGTGAATAAAGGGTAACTGCGTCATATTATAGAGCTGCTGCATCGCAGCAGCCTCTACCTCATCGGTATAGATCTTCACCGGCACTTTGCCCTTGCTGATTATTTTTTGAATAGGCATAACGATTCATCCTGGTTCAATGAATCCGACATAATGAAACCTTAATGCCGGAACATGTTTACGATTAATATGCTGTGCGATGACTGAGCGAAGATAACCCTGGACTTGAGTCAACGTGGTTAATACCTGGATTTCATCAATCTCCACACCTCGTTCCAGACACCCCAGACTGACACGTAAAAACTGCCCATTACCTTCTGTAGTAACATCGATAACCAGCAGTGCTTGTAACAACGGGTTACTCATTTCTCCTGCCAACACCAACGACAATACCTTTACAACTTCATTGCACAACCTTGATGATTTTTGGTGATCCACTTTTCGCCCTTGAGCACTACTCAAGTAACGGGGGTCGACACCATCCTCTGGACCCGGCTCAGCACACAGACATGCCACCTCATCCAACCATTTGTTATTGATTTTCACGCATTTCTCCTACAGCTCGACACAGCTGAGCATTTGCGCTGGACGCAATAATCCAACACATCGACAAGTGCCGACAAAATTAAAAAACTGTTATTTTGTAGGAGCCCGGCCCGTACAGACCGGATAAATTTACCGGGCGGTAAAGGGCACGAGGCTCTTGAATGTTGGGATTTTTAACATTAATGACCTCCTGTTTAGATAGAATTGAAAATAGTGGACGGGACTCTACGCCCAATGTTTTTAGCTGTCAATAATTATATAGAAATTCAAAATATACCCATAGCGTTTGGGATTTAGGTTTAAATGTGCGTCATATTGATTTGGGTGCGGTTCTTTTAAAACGACGAATGGCCTACGCGTCAACAATAACGTGGAGGTTGATTGAGTCAATCATCGGGGTAATACACTGACCTATTTTTAGCCAAAATTTAGAGGAATACTGATGTTGAGTGGTACTAATAAATGACGTGTTATGAACACATGGCTAGGCAAAATGGCACGAAATAGTCATTTCTATTGCAAGACATTTTAACGCCGCCATGGAATCAATAGGGCTCGCAGTCAGGCCTAAATCCCAATCTCTATGGGATATACATGGTGAAAAGTTAGCTTGGCACGCGCATGCACAGCACGCAAAGAAATTCATTGCTTTATATGGTGGGCCCGGTAGGACTTGAACCTACGACCAAGGGATTATGAGTCCCCTGCTCTAACCAACTGAGCTACAGGCCCAAACGTGGGAAATTCTAACATCTTGCCCGCAATCAGGAAAATTGCGGGGCCGATAAAGACCGCTGACTAAGACCCCGACGAAGACTGTTCGGTTTTTTCTGCGTCGATAAAGCTGCGCAGGTTGTCCGAACGGCTGGGATGGCGCAGTTTGCGCAGAGCCTTGGCTTCGATTTGACGAATACGTTCACGCGTCACATCAAACTGTTTGCCGACTTCTTCCAGCGTGTGATCGGTATTCATGTCGATGCCAAAACGCATGCGCAGCACTTTGGCTTCACGGGCAGTCAGGCCGTCCAGTACATCCAGCGTAGCTTCGCGCAAACCCTCGAAAGTGGCTGAGTTCACTGGCGACAGCAGGTTGGCATCTTCAATAAAGTCACCTAGACGCGAATCTTCATCATCACCAATGGGCGTTTCCATGGAGATAGGCTCTTTGGCAATTTTCAGCACTTTACGCACTTTGTCTTCCGGCATTTCCATGCGTTCTGACAATTCTTCCGGCGTGGGCTCACGCCCCATTTCCTGCAACATTTGTCGCGCAATGCGATTGAGCTTGTTGATGGTTTCAATCATATGCACGGGGATACGAATGGTGCGCGCCTGATCCGCAATGGAACGGGTGATGGCCTGACGAATCCACCAGGTGGCATAGGTCGAAAACTTATAACCACGACGGTATTCAAACTTGTCCACGGCTTTCATCAAGCCAATGTTGCCTTCCTGGATCAGATCGAGAAACTGCAACCCGCGATTGGTGTATTTTTTGGCAATGGAAATCACCAGACGCAGGTTGGCTTCCACCATTTCCTTTTTAGCACGTCTGGCCTTGGCTTCACCAATGGACATCTTGCGATTAATTTCTTTGATTTCGCCAATGGAGATACCCGCTTCTTCCTGCAAAGCCACCAGTTTATTTTGGGCGCGACGAATTTCGTCTGCATAATCCGCAAGCACCGCAGAATAGCTTTCTTTGGCATCAATTTGTCGTTGCAGCCAATTCAGATCTGTTTCGTTATCAGGAAAAGAGGTAATAAAATCCTTTCGCGGCATACGGGCCTTGCTGACACAAATATCCATGATCACCCGTTCGTGGGAGCGCACATTGTTCACGATTTCGCGCACATTGGACACCAGCATTTCCGACACTTTGGCCACCAGCTTGATTTCCGCCAGTTCGCTGACCATCTGGGTATACATTTTTGTACACCGCTCATCTGCACGGCCATACTTTTCCGCAGCCTTATTGTGGCGCGCAAACAGTTTTTTGATGGAGGCAAAACGCTCTTTGACCTCTTCAGGGTCGGGACCGGTGTCTACAGCCTCTTCCTCATCATCAGACTTACCATTCTCAGATGTCTTGTCATTTTTATTTGCCGCTGGCGCGGGGGCAGGCGCGGGGATCTCATCATCTTCCGACACAAAACCGGAAAGCAAATCGGTAAGACGGGTTTCACCCGCTTCCACTTTCTCGGAAATATCCAATACCGTGCAAATAGTACCGGGATAATGTGACAAGGCATTCATCACTTGGTTAATGCCATCTTCGATGCGTTTGGCGATGACAATTTCACCCTCGCGGGTCAACAGCTCCACCGTGCCCATTTCACGCATGTACATGCGCACGGGGTCAGTGGTACGGCCAAAATCGCTGTCAATTTTAGCCAGTGCAGCAGCAGCCTCTTCGGCCGCATCTTCATCAGTGGACACGCCATCTTCAGACAGCACAATACTGTCTTTGTCTGGAGCCACTTCATGCACAACGATACCCATATCATTGATCATGCGGACGATGTCTTCAATCTGATCCGTCTCGACAATACCGCTGGGCAGGTGGTCATTGACTTCCCGATATGTCAGGTAGCCCTGTTCCTTACCCTTCGCGATCAACAGTTTTAATTGCGATTGTTGCTCTGCATTCATAGACATGTAATTGACCAGCCCTCAACACCGACCCAAAATAGCCGACCATTATAACCGACTTTTCCGAACTTTGGCGACCAATTTCGACCGCATGGTGATAGTGTATATTTAGTGTACAATTTATCGCTGACGACCTCTGGAGCTTAGCGCAAAATATTCGCTTTTTTCAGCATCGCTGGCCGAACCCAGCTGCACCTTCGATTCCAGATATTCCCAGCGTTGCTCATCCCGCAGCATGGCCAGCTTTTCGACCGCTGCGATAAATTCGGTTTCCAACCCGTCTTCCGGCAGCATTAACGACTGCCCGGCCAGCCGGGCAAGGTGTCCTGCCTCTTCGCCCTGTCCTTGGGCACGCCAATGTTCGACAATGGCACCGCAACTAAGTTGTGGGTTCTGTTGCAACAATTCAACCAGCCCCCGCAATAAAGAAAGCCCCGGTTGCTCCAATCCCTGCAATACTGACCAGTCATCAATGCAGGCAATCAATGCTGGCCGGTGCAATAACAGCTGAATGACTGTGCGCATGAGAGATGGCACTCCTTTAACAGGCGCTGCTCGAAACGAAGCCCGTGATGGCGACTGTCTTGTCGTCATCAGCCCACCAAGGGCGGAAGCATCAACTTTAGCGATTTCCGCCAAACGTGCGGCCATCATATGCCTAAATACGCCTTTCGGCAGCTTTTCCAGCAATGGTCGCGCCTGCTCCACCAGCCGGGCCCGACCATCGATGTTCGTCATATCAACGGCGGCACTAAGCTCGCCAAAAAAATAGTCGGAAAATGAGGTGGCGTCTGTGACCCGCACCTCGAATCCATCTTTGCCCTCTTTACGCACCAATGTGTCCGGATCTTCGCCATCGGGCAGAAACATAAACAGAATCTGTCGTCCTTCACTCAATACCGGCAGGGCATTTTCCAGCGCACGCCATGCCGCCTGTCGTCCGGCGCGGTCCCCGTCAAAACAAAATACGATCTGCGTCACCACCCGGAACAAGCGTTCCAGGTGGTCATGTGTAGTGGCCGTGCCCAGGGTGGCCACCGCATTGCGCACGCCGAATTGCGCCAGTGCCACCACATCCATATAACCTTCCACCACCAGTAGTCGTTCGAGCTTGCGCTCCGCCTTACGAGCCTGAAACAGACCATAAAGTTCTCGGCCCTTGTGAAAAATCGCCGTTTCTGCGGAGTTAAGATATTTGGGGCCATCATCACCACCCAGCTGTCGCCCACCAAAAGCGACCACCCGGCCACGGCGATCACGGATTGGAAACATAATGCGCTCACGGAACCGGTCGTAATAACCGCCGCTGTCTTTTTTCACAATCAACCCGGCTTGCACCAGCTGTGTTTCGTTTACACCCTGCGCCAGCAAACAAGCACCCAGATTATTCCAGCCCGATGGCGCAAAACCCAGCTCAAACGCAGCGGCCACTTCGCCAGTGAGACCACGACCTTTGAGATATTCCGTGGCATGCGACGCCTGCTCATGCTGCTTCAACTGTTGACGATAAAATTGCGTGGCCTTTTCCATGACGTCATAAAGACCGTGATGGCTTTGCCCGCTGAAAACCTGGCCCGCCTCGCGCGGTACTTCCATGCTTGCCCCGGAGGCCAACTCCTCCACAGCTTCCACAAAACTCAGATGCTCGTATTCCATGAGAAAACCCAGCGCCGAGCCATGCGCACCACAACCGAAGCAGTGATAAAACTGCTTATCGGGACTAACGGTAAATGAGGGGGTTTTTTCGTTGTGAAAAGGGCAACAGGCCTGGTATTCGCGGCCAGTCTTTTTCAACTGCACACGACTGTCGATAACATCAACAATGTCCACGCGCACTAGCAGCTCGTCAATAAAAG
>WFQM01000293.1 GCA_015487095.1 Gammaproteobacteria bacterium
ATCATCAGCTCCCGGTGTGGCTTTCTCGTCCGTTTCAACAGACAGCGGCTTGTCCATGCCTTCTATGAAAAAGATCGGCTGTGCCTGCTGTCTGTTATAGGTGGGTTGCTGCCAGGCAATGTGCAGCAGAGGCGTGAAACGGGACGAACGCCGGAGTTTTTTGACTGCGTCGGTAAGTTGTAAGGCATCGTCGCCGAGAATCTGGTAGGCAGGCGGCAGCTGGAGACTGTTTTCAGAAGAGGGGGAGGCTGCCTTGGCGGAAACCCGGTTTTCAGCGGTACCGGCATCCTGTGGCAAATGCAGTTCCAGCAAAACATCGGGCAGGGTTGGGCCTGCGATGTCCGGCCATTGCTCGGCATCCAGTGGGTCGCCATTCTTTTGGGCGAAAAGGATCAGTTCTACCTGAAACCAGCGGGCATCTTCCAGGGATGGGGGGGGGGCGGGTTTTGTCCCGGCAGTGGCCAGCATCGGCAATAATACTGCCAGCAAAAAAAGCATCAGCGCGAGAGAAAATGCACGGGCATGATACGCCGGTCGGCAGAAGTTCTTGTTATGATAGCGGTTTATCAACGTCACTCAAATCACCCTGTAAAGAGTAGTAATAAGGACAGCATTATGCCTGCACAACCCATTTTACGCATCGGTCATCCATACCTGTTACAAACAGCGCTGCCCGTCGCGGAGTTTAACACGCCGGAACTGGATACGTTGGTGGCGGATATGTTGGACACCATGGCTGCGGCTGATGGTGCCGGGCTGGCCGCTACGCAAATCGGCGTGTTGCAACGGGTGGTGATTTTTGGCTTTGAAAATAACCCCCGTTACCCTGAACGAGACCCTGTGGAACTTACTGTGCTGGTAAACCCCGAAATTCAGCTGCTAGGTGATGAGACCGAGAGTGATTGGGAAGGTTGCCTCAGCGTGCCGGAGATGCGGGGCTGGGTGCCGCGCTATCGGCGTATTATTTACCGGGGTTTTGATCCACAGGGTCAGCCTGTTGAACGCGAGGTGGAAGGTTTTCACGCTCGCGTGGTGCAGCATGAAGTTGACCATCTTGACGGTATTCTCTATCCACAGCGTATTGAAGACATGACGAAATTTGGTTTTGAAAAAGAATTGTTCGACGACTCCCTGGAAGAAACGTCCGACGAGGAAAGCTCCTGTTGACTGACTCAAAAATGAATACTCCTGCTGAAGCCCGCGCACAGGCCGAAACTCTGCGTAAGCAAATCAATTACCATAATTACCGCTACTATGTGTTAGATGACCCGGAAGTACCGGATGCGGAATACGACCGCTTGTTTCGTGAATTGCAAGCTCTTGAAGAAAAATACCCGGCACTGGTGAGCAGTGACTCCCCGACACAAAGGGTTGGAGCCCAACCTCTTGGGGCATTTGATGAAGTGCAGCATGTGGTCCCCATGTTATCACTGGGTAATGCTTTCAACGATGAAGACGTGCTGGCGTTTGCGCGCCGGGTGAATGAAAAACTCGGCAGTGAAGACACCGTGTTTACCGCTGAACCCAAACTCGATGGACTGGCTATCAGTTTGCTGTACGAAGACGGCATACTGATACGGGCGGCTACTCGTGGTGATGGTATGACAGGCGAAAATGTTACGCAAAATGTACGCACCATCAAATCAATTCCGTTACATCTGCTGGGCAGTGATTATCCGCGCCTGCTCGAAGTCCGTGGTGAAGTGTACATGCCCAAAGCGGGTTTCGAGGAGCTGAACAAACGTCAACACGCTGCGGGTGAAAAGGCCTTTGCCAACCCGCGTAACGCCGCAGCGGGTTCACTGCGACAATTGGATCCACGTATCACAGCCACCCGGCCACTGGCCATGTTTTGTTACGGTGTTGGACAAGTGGAGGATGGAACATTGCCGGATGGCCACGCGGCTATTTTGCAACGCCTGAAAGACTGGGGCTTGCGTGTGTGTCCGGAAACACAGACGGTGAAAGGTATTAATGCTTGTCTGGAATTTTATCAGCGCATTGCCGCACAACGCGACAAGCTGCCTTACGATATCGACGGCGTGGTGTACAAGGTAGATAATCTTGAGCAACAGCAAATATTGGGTTTTGTTTCGCGTGCGCCGCGTTGGGCCATTGCGCACAAATTCCCAGCACAAGAAGCTATCACCCGTTTGCTGGCAATTGATGTACAGGTAGGACGCACCGGTGCATTAACGCCAGTGGCACGGCTGGAACCGGTGGAAGTGGGGGGCGTTACTGTCACCAATGCGACCTTGCACAATCAGGATGAAATTGACCGCATGGATTTGCGTATTGGCGATACTGTGGTGATTTATCGTGCCGGTGATGTTATTCCCAAAGTGGCCAGCGTGGTGTTATCCCGAC
>WFQM01000294.1 GCA_015487095.1 Gammaproteobacteria bacterium
GCCGTTTCTACTATCCACCCGATGTAGTGCTCACCCAGCGCCGTGGTGGTACACCCTATATTTCCATCAACATTGGCTCCGGTTACCGGGCTCACCCGTTGAACCATCTCACCACCGATGGTGATGACGCGCCTCGTGTGAATGACCGATTTTATTCGTTACGTGATCTCCATGTAGGCCCTATTCCTACAAATGTAACCATTACACCTATGAGCGATGACAGTAATCACACCAACAAAAAGCTATTTGATGCTACCAACGGCCTGGTCGCCAATAGCGCTAATATTGGCAATTTAGCCACTGCTGGCTGGTACATCACACTTGGCGATGGCAGTGGTGAAAAAGTGCTGGCCCCTTCTATAACCATCAATGGAGAAATTTTATTCACCACTTACACTCCTCCGGAAGCCGTCGAAAACAGTGAATGCGGACCACCTCCCGGCCACGGGCGTCTTTATCGCGTCAGCCTGTTTGATGCCACACCCACACGCAGCGATAAAGCTGACCCAAGGTTAGAAGATCGCGCCATACTCTTAGACCGCCCGGGCATACCACCAGCTCCTACCATCATGTTCCGGGAAAGGGAAAAAAATAGCGGTGACGGTGGTGGCGGTGACGGTGGTGGCGGTGACGGTGGTGGCGATGATGGCAAGCCCCCCAAGAAGATAATTGAAATAATTAACTGCGTAGGCACCGAATGTGAAGGAATGAACAACCCCAATCCGATACGGGAAATCTACTGGCAGGATGGCTTAAAGACAGGGGTAAGCAAAAAATACTAAGCAAAAAAATCCACTATTCCATAGATAACATCGCCATTTCAAAATACCAAAATGCCCTCCTGCCTCCAATATCACCTAGACTTGGATGCAGGCGGGCTGGTTATGTGCGGCGATTGTCATTGACCTTGTGCTCACGAAAATTGATATGGCATTGGAACAGGTTCCTTATTTGCTTGCCAACGCCTTGGGCAACGAAAACACCACATTCTCCACCTGCCCATCAGACTCCAGCACCGTCGCACCAGTGAATTTTTGCAAACGCTCAATCACTTCACGTACCAACACATCAGGCGCAGAGGCACCTGCGGTAACACCGATGTTGCTTCCTTCACTCAACACAGATAACCACTCTTCCTGTATTTGCACAGCACCGTCAATCAAATGAGCATTGGCTCCCAAACGTTCCGCCAGTTCACGCAGACGATTGGAGTTAGAGCTATTGGCAGAGCCCACCACTAACACCAGTTCACAATGCGCAGCCAAGTCCTTTACCGCATCCTGACGGTTTTGTGTGGCATAACAAATGTCATCTTTTTTAGGTCCACGAATATTAGGGAAACGCTCGCGCAAAGCATCAATTACCTGTCGGGTATCATCCATCGACAAAGTAGTCTGGGTCACATAGGCCAATGCATCGGCATTGTTTACTTCCAGCGTTGCCACATCTTCGGGAGACTCCACCAGATACATACCCTCACCAGCATACTGTCCCAATGTCCCCTCTACCTCCGGGTGACCGGCGTGGCCAATCAATACCACTTCTTCCGCAGCTTTTTCGTGACGCACCACTTCCATATGCACCTTGGTCACCAGTGGGCAGGTGGCATCAAACACTTTTAATTTGCGCTTTGCGGCTTCTTTGCGCACAGCCTGTGAAACACCGTGCGCACTGAAAATTACGGTGCCATTATTCGGCACATCCTCAAGTTCATCGACAAAAATTGCACCCTTGTCACGCAGGCCGTCCACTACAAAGCGGTTATGTACGACTTCGTGACGCACATAAATCGGCGCGCCAAACAAATCCAGCGCGCGTTCCACAATTTCAATGGCACGATTAACACCGGCACAAAACCCGCGAGGATTGGCTAATAAAATTTGCATCTCAACGTCTCTTTGCGATATCGATTAAACACTAAAAATACCTGCTTTTAAAAAATTACCGGGTATTAACGCAGAGGTCGCAGAGGACACAGAGTTTTTAGTGCTTTTCTCTGCCTCTCTGTGCCTTTACGACCTCTGCGCTTATAACACGTTACTTGTCAGTACCATTGCAACATAAGATTCCAATGTACTAAAACGATTGCCCGAGGGTTTAAACCTCTGGATTCCGGACAACAACATGCAGGAATGGTATGCCCATACTAGAAAACAAACACAGACTAATTACAGTTATTGCATCGCGGGCGGTTCTTCACCACCCGTCACTTCCAGAATTTCCACTTCAAACAAAATTTCGTGCCCGGATAATGGGTGATTAAAATCCACTGTCACTTGCTTGTCGTTCACGTCGGTAATCATACCCGGATATTCCTCACCATCCGGCAACGCAAAACTCACAATCACTCCCCGCTCCAGTTCCATGCCTTCGGGGAAGTCAGAACGATCCATCAATTGAATATTTTCAGGGTCGGGATACCCATAGGCTGTCTCAGGACCAATTTTCAGGCTTTGTTTGTCGCCCGCCTTCAGACCAAACAAGGCCAGCTCCAAGCCTTCCACCAACGTTTCATCACCCATCACAAAATGCAGCGGATCATCACCCTCTGTGGTCTCGGCTACGGTCCCATCCTCTAAAGAAATGGTGAAGTGCATAGACACTCCACTACCGTGATAAATGGCGACTTCATCCGTCACATCACACTCCGTTTTTTGTCTTTGTTTTTTTCACGCCACCATCTTTGGCATCATCACGTTCGCCGCGAAAGCTGTCGATGATCAACAGCACTGCACCCACACAGATCGCCGAATCGGCAATGTTAAACGCAGGCCAATGCGATTGCTGGTAATACACATCGATAAAGTCCACCACATAACCCAGCGTCACACGATCCCACAAATTACCAATGGCTCCACCCAGCACCAGGGCTAACGCCACAGCCAGCCAGGTTTCCGTCGGTTTCAGGCGTTTGATCCAGATAGTGATACCGATACTCACCACCAATGCAATCACACTGAAAAACCAGCGTTGCCAACCTGATTCAGAGGCGAGAAAACTGAATGCTGCACCGGAGTTATGCGCCAGCGTCCAGTTAAAACCGGGGAATACCGGTACGGGTTGATATAACACTAAATAGTGTGATGCAACGGCCTTTGTGGCCAAATCCAGCGCCGCCACCAAAGCGGACAACCATAACCATTTCAACATGCTGTTTGAGCTCGACATATTCAACACTCAGGCAAACCGGCGATGTTCGCCGGAGCCCTCTACGTTATCAACACAACGACCACACAGCTCGGGGTGCGCATTATTCGTACCGACATCCTCACGATGGTGCCAGCAACGGGTGCATTTGGTATGTGCCGAAGGTGATACTGCGATATAAAGTTCATCACCGTTTTCGAGTGTGGCATGTGCAGCGCCGGTTTTTTCAGCAGCGCGCTCCTCTTTGCGATAAACACGCGTATACGATGTAATCAATACAAAACGCAATTCATCATCCAAGCTCATCAAGCGATCATAAATATCACCTCCGCAATATAAATCCACTTCTGCTGCCAGTGATGAGCCAATGTCGCCAGCAACACGTAAGGTTTCCAGTTCTTTACTCACTGCCTCGCGCACTTCCAGCACCTGTTGCCAAAAACCCGCACCCATATTGCCATCGTCAATTTCAGGGAACATGTACCACTGTTCCAGAAAAATGGATTCACTGCGTTTACCCGGAATAAACGACCAAAGTTCTTCTGCCGTAAAACTCAACATTGGCGCAAACCATCGCACCATGCCTTCGATAATATGATACATGGCGGTCTGACAGGAGCGCCGAGCCAGACTGTCCGCCTGTGTGGTGTACTGGCGATCTTTAATCACATCCAGGTAAAAGCTACCTAAATCTGTATTACAAAAGTGATGCAGTTTTTGGTAAACATGATGAAAATCGTAACGGTCGTAAGCGTCAACAACATCTGTTTGCAGTTTGGCTGCATGGGCCACAACCCAACGGTCCAGCGACAACATTTCTGCCGGAGTCACACTGTGTTTTACCGGATCAAAACCGTCCAGGTTTGCCAACAGAAAACGTACTGTATTGCGGATACGACGATAGGCATCAGCCGTACGTTTAAAGTTTTCATCCGAGACGGTCATCTCGTTA
The DNA here is from genome assembly GCA_015487095.1 of Gammaproteobacteria bacterium. Lineage (GTDB taxonomy): Bacteria > Pseudomonadota > Gammaproteobacteria > SZUA-152 > SZUA-152 > SZUA-152. Next base: position 4,100 of record WFQM01000294.1, read on the forward strand.
CGATAATCCACACCTGCTATCCACAAACGCAGAATATCGGCACCCAGATTATTCACCACCTTTTGTGGCGCAATCGCATTACCCATGGACTTGGACATTTTCAGTCCTTTGGTGTCGATGGTAAAACCATGGGTCAATACGGCACGGTATGGAGCCTTGCCGGTGGTCGCTACCGAAGTGAGCAACGAAGACTGAAACCAGCCGCGATGCTGATCCGACCCTTCCAGATACAAGTCTGCGGGACGCTGCAATTCGTCACGACGATCCAGCACACAGGCATGGCTGACACCGGAGTCAAACCACACATCCAGCGTGTCACTCACTTTGTCATATTCACCCGCCGCATCACCCAGCAACTCTTTTGCATCCAGCTGGAACCAGGCATCAACACCTTTTTCCTCAACACGTAACGCAACCTGTTCAATCAATGTTGCGGTATCGGGATGTAATTTGCCGCTCTGCTGATGCACAAACAGCGGGATCGGCACTCCCCAGGTGCGCTGGCGGGAGATACACCAGTCCGGGCGATTGGTGACCATGCCTTCAATACGCGCCTTGCCCCAATCGGGCATCCAGTCTGTTTTTTCAATTTCTTTCATCGCCGCATCACGCAGGCCATTCTTGGTCATGCTGATAAACCATTGTGGTGTCGCGCGGAAGATGATTGGCGTTTTATGCCGCCAGCAATGCGGGTAGCTGTGGCGCAGCGCTTCTTCATGCACCAGCGTGCCCTTGGTTTTCAATACCTCGACCACTTGCGGGTTGGCTTTCATGACATGCTGCCCTGCAAACAATTCCGTGTCGGGCAGGAATACACCATTACCCCCCACAGGGTTTTCCACTGGCAGGTGATATTTCATACCCACCACAAAATCCTCCTGACCATGACCGGGCGCGGTATGCACACAGCCGGTACCGGATTCAGTGGTGACATGATCACCCAGAATCACCGGCACTTCGCGTACGTAAAAAGGATGCCCCAGCTTCAGGCCTTCAAGGTCAGCACCACGACAATA
>WFQM01000295.1 GCA_015487095.1 Gammaproteobacteria bacterium
TTCAGGCCTGTGGTCAACGTATTTATACGCAGCGAATAATCATCGGTTTTAACCGTGTCTACACTAAATGCACTAAAAGGTATTAATGCCACTGTAATCACCATAGTGGCTAGCAAACCTTTTACACGATGAATGAACATGTTTATGTTCCTCTGGCACGTCAATGTGAATGACAAAACTGTCCAAAAAATCATTGATTTACATTCGGTGAAAACAGGTTGTTTTTCAACCGCGAATCACAACGTTATGAAATCCAACCGGCACATGAAAGAAGATACTCCTCAAAAATCGGGGCCGCCTGGAAACCAGTCGCTTTACCAAATTTCGTGCTTGTAAACACAGAGGTCACAGAGACGCAAAGACACAGAGAAAAACACTAAAAACTCTGCGCCTCTGTGTCTCTGCGACCTCTGCGTAACAGACACTGTATTTTTTGTTTCCACATTCTGTAGTACACACTGAACCTCTAAACCTCATACCCAGGATAGAGGAAAAACAAAAACTATTGCATCATCGCCTTAAGCTTGGCTTTATCCTGCTTGGTAGGACGGTGATCCAGGCTCAGCACAATACTGGCCAACTCACGCTCATCGGCTGTTGCTTTTTTATCGGCAATAACCGCTTCCAGTTTTGGAATATCACTACTAGCCACTTTATGTTGCAAATTTACCATTGCTGTTGCAATGATGCGCTCGTTTGCCGTTGTGTTCGCAGCTTGTGTGATTTTGTTCAACACTTCTTTACCCGCAGGGCTGGGGTAATGTTTTAACCGATGCATGATTTCTGCTATTTGATAAGTGGCCGATTTTTCATCGTCACTCCCTGCAAAAACAGCAACACTACTCAATAGTCCCAACGCAACAATTCCCAGCACAAAAATTCGTAATGTAGACATGGTAATTTTCCTCCCTGGTTGATACAACAGAGTCAGAGATAAGTTAACTGCTATAAATTATCGCCATCATAAAAAAACCGAGCCCGCTAACGATATACCGGGCCCGGTCTTTATGCAATTCATCGGCTTTCAGGATTTCAGGCGATCCTGAATTGCCTTAACCACCTCATCAGTAACCGTCGCTTCGACGGGCATCAGCAATCCTTCTTCTTTGTAATACCCTATCAGTGGTGCTGTTTTTTCATTATAGGTTTCCAGACGACGACTAATGGCTTCTTCCGTTTCATCTTCACGTTGCACCACCTTACTGCCACACTTGTCACAAATACCCTCAATTTTTGTTGGGCTGCTTCTGACGTTGTAAATCGCCTGACAGGCTGAATTTTCGCAGGTTCGGCGTGTTGTCAGGCGATTCAGAATTTCCTCACATGGCACTTCAAGGCTGACCGCCATATCCAGCGTAAGCCCCAAATCACTCAACAAGGTCTTCAATGCCTCCGCCTGCGGAATGGTGCGAGGAAAACCGTCCAGCAAAAAACCTTTTTTACAATCAGGTTCCTGTAAACGGCTTTTCATAATATCCATGATCAATTCATCCGGCACTAAATCCCCTGCTTTCATGAATGCATCAGCCTTCTTACCCAACTCGGTGCCAGCCTGCACCGCACCGCGCAGAATATCACCTGTTGAAATTTGTACCGAGCCATCCAGTTCCGTCAAAACTTTTGCCACCGTTCCTTTACCCGCCCCTGGGGCACCCAACAAAATAATTTTCATGAAAATCTCCCCTCTCTTTTTTAATATAATTTTTCTGGCACTGCTTTTTTATGCTGCAATGTCGATAGTGAATTAAGTGCTAAAAACACTCTTTTTTAAAAGTCATCGGGTATTTAACACAGAGGTCACAGAGACGCAGAAAGCGCAGAGTTTTTAGTGTTTTTCTCTGCGCCCTCTGCGCCTTTGCGACCTCTGCGTTTATAACACGCCATTTGTCAGTACCACCGCAACATAAATGCCCAATGTGCTGGAACGATTATCCAAGGGTGTAAACCTCTGGATTCCGGCTAACAACATGCCGGAATGACGGTATTTTCAGTAAAAAGCATTTAATTCACATTTAAGTGTCAATAAATACTAAGTCACAACCCGATAACATGGAGTATATTTTTTACCCGGTAATTTCATGCGCTCCTGTTCAACAAATGAGGCGAGTAATGCATCCAATGATTTCATCATATTTGCATCACCCTTGATCTCAAAATGGCCATGTTTTTCGATAGTACGAATACCTTCATCTTTCACATTGCCTGCAACGATGCCGGAAAAAGCACGACGCAAATTTGCGGCCAATAAATGCACAGGCTGGTCTTTGTGCAATTCCAGCGCCAACATATTTTTATGTGTTGGCAAAAAGGGTTGCTGAAAGGCCAGGTCAATATGCAGCAACCAGTTAAAATAAAAGGCATCCCCGGTTTTTTTACGGAATTTACGCACTTTTTCCAGACCAGCGGCCATCTCACGCGCTACCTGCATCGGGTCATCAATAATAACGGTATAACGTTGCTGTGCTTCAATCCCCAGCGTATCCGCAATAAACTGATTAATGCCCACGAAATAATCTTTTGCGCATTCCGGGCCCGTCAAAATTAAAGGAAAAGGAATATGCTTGTTTTTTGGGTGCAACAATATACCCAGAATGTAAAGAATCTCTTCCGCTGTACCCGCGCCACCGGGAAACACAACAATTCCATGCCCCGCTCGCACAAAAGCTTCCAGGCGTTTTTCAATGTCCGGCATAATCACCAGATCATTCACAATCGGATTCGGTGATTCGGCGGCAATAATTCCGGGCTCACTAATACCCAGATACTGCCCCCCCGTAATACGTTGCTTGGCATGGCCAATGGTCGCCCCCTTCATGGGTCCTTTCATTGCGCCGGGGCCACAGCCGGTGCAGATATCCATTCCCCGCAGCCCCATTTCATGTCCGACTTCTTTTGTGTAGTCGTATTCTTTACGTTTAATGGAGTGACCACCCCAACACACCACCATGTTGGGTGGTTTCATGGGTAATAAGATTTTTGAATTACGCAGGATATGAAAGACAGCGGTTGTTATGCCTTCCGAGGTATCAAGATCAAATTTTGGATTGTCGTTGATTTCATTATTGACATATACAACATCCCGCAACACGGCAAATAGATGTTCATTGATACCCTTAATCATCACACCATCGACAAAAGCATTTTCCGGTGCGCTTTTAACCTCAAGTTTGATTCCGCGCTCCTGCTGAATCACACTGATATCAAACGAGCTGTAACGTTCCAACAGCTCTTTTCCATCATCCATACTATTGCCGCAATTCAGCACGGCCAAAGAACAGTTTCTAAAGATTTTGTATAAATCACCCTGGCTGGTATCCAGCAGCTTGCTGACCTCAAACCGGGAAAGCACATCAAGACGCCCTTCGGGTGAAATACGTGCATCGACCACCTCAATTGATTGCTTCATTTATTGATTGTCCTTACTGACATGTGGATGATTTGAAAGCCAGGCCGCCTGCAACGATGTCAGCCTGTCATTACTGGAAAAATTTTTGCTCGAAATTTCTTTATGAGCTTTTTTGTAAAACGTACGTAATGTTTTTTTCAAGTGTAGCGTCGCCTCTTTTACGGGAATATTTTTTAATGTGCAAAATATCGCCAGGGCATAACTCATATCATACTGTGACAAGAATGACTCCCGCTCCACGGCAGGTCCACTGCAACTGCCACAGGAACGAATTTTTTGTGTATTTGCCGTATTGGCCATAATGACACCAAAACCCATAATCGTTGCCAGTATTTCTGCAACATGTGGCCAGTTTTCATTCCCGCCCGGTGGCGGGTTATGGGCTGAAGAAACAATATGATAGGCGATTTGATGCACAAAAGAGGCGATTAAAACTTCGGGGTTATTCAGCGTATGCGTGTGATAGGTAAATACCCATCTTTTACTGTCCGGCACCATCGGCAATTCAGCCGAACCTGATTCAGATGGCACAGTATGGCTAACACCTGTTTCATTCTGTAAATCACAAGGTAATGCAGCAATACCTGCATAAGATTTAACCTGTGCAAAAATCAATGCCGCCATGCCTTCCACGCTGCTTTCTTTTCCTGGAAAACAGTCATTATTGGGATAAATCAGCTTTGTTCCGGCCTGCAATTTCCGGCCATCAAAATTAATCAGTGCCCAGTCAAAAACATCCAGCATCCAACAAACAGATTCACCATCCAGTAATGCCGTCTGCCGATTAAAACCGAACATTATAAAATCCCTTTAATTCGGACACTTTTATTGCTTGAAAACAACAGAGGCACCAATACCTCGCGCATCACTGGCGGCAGTCACTTTATTTTTATGTTTGTCCCACACAATGCCTTGCATGTTGCCGTAGTGGCCGAAACCACCACCATAGGGCGACATTTGTTTTTTCAACACATGCCCGCGCAATGCAAGCTCCTGCTCCGTTTTGCCGGAAAATGCATCATCTTCAAACATCACGATATCAGGCATGTATTGATGATGAAACCGGGGAAACTGCACAATGGATGATGCATCGGCACCCTCTGCATATTGCAAGGCCGCCAATAAAACCATGCTGATAATACGACTGCCGCCGGGCGTACCGATAATAGCAATCCCGCGCTTGTCTTCTAGAAATGTAGGAGACATGCTCGACAAAGGACGCTTGCCCGGCTCGATGGCATTGGCTTCTGCACCGATCAAACCATAAGCATTAGCGACACCGGGTTTGGCCGAAAAATCGTCCATTTCATCATTGAGCAAAAAACCGGTGCCCGGCACCACAAAACAGGAACCAAAAAGATAATTAACGCTCAGGGTTGCCGCAACACGATTACCCTCTTTGTCCAGTATGGAAAAATGTGTGGTATCACTACCCGCCCCGCCCGGCTTGCCCACAGGCCGTAATTCTGCGCTGGGCATGGCATCATCCATTTGAATTCCCTTCACCAGCTCTTTGGCATAGGCCGTACTGGTCAAACGCGCAACAGGCACATCAACAAAATCACTGTCGCCCAAATACTCTGCTCTATCGCGGTATGCACGGCGCATAATTTCAATGATCAGATGCGCCCGGTCAGTATCCGACATTTTGTGCAAATCGTATTGCTGTAACATCTGCAACATACTGGCCAGCGTAATACCGCCCGATGAAGGCAGCGCTGCGGAAATTAATTTCATGCCGCGATATTCTGTACGAACCGGCTCCCGCTCAACAATTCTGTAATTTTTCAAATCATCCAGTGACCAGATGCCACCCGCTTTTTTGACGGCATCTACCAAACGTTTGGCCAAAGCACCCCGGTAAAAATCCAACTCACCGTGTTGTGCGATAGATTCCAGGGTATTAGCCAAATCTTCCTGTTTTAATCGGTACCCCAATGGCGGCACCGTATTGTCATGCAAAAACAGCTTTGCCGTCTCCGGGAAACGTTGCAAGGTTTTCAGGCGCATTTCAGCGTAACGCCGGTATTGCTTATCCACCTTGAAACCATCCCGCGCCAATCGAATGGCAGGTGCCAGATTTTTCGCCAGCGACAAGCGACCATATTTTTTAGCGATATGCACCATGGCTGCCGGGACACCGGGAATACCGGCCGCCAATGGCCCATCAATGGACGCACCGGGTATCACCTCCCCTTTGTCGTCCAGATACATATCACGATGTGCCGCCATGGGTGCTTTTTCGCGACCATCCACCATCACCTGAAAATTATCGGCATTTCTGTGTAATAACCAAAAACCACCCCCGCCCAGGCCGGACCCATAAGGCTCCACCACGCCCAGCGCGGCAGTAACAGCCACCGCTGCATCAAAGGCGTTTCCGCCGGAATTCAGAATTTCCTGACCAACCTGAGTCGCCAATGGGTGCGCTGTCGCAATGGCAGCCTGCGGAGGGGGGGCACCAGCATTGGCCAGCAAGGTAACCGACAATAAAAAGGAGAAAATAAGGCCTGTAAAAATTGTGTGATTTTTCATTATTTGCCCATAGTGAGTGGCGCGGCTTTTATATTCGTGGACTATAAACAAATTTTGCCGCAAATTCCGGAATGCCTGTAAATTTCCCATTCAAAAAAAACAAAAGCCAACAGCTGCACGGCCTGCACTAACTACCACACGGGCTTTACAGAATGATGTAAATACTGCAAAACCAGAGGCATATTTCGCTCCTCACACAAGGAAATCTGGTTTATCATGCTGCTGAGGAAGTATCCCGGCTAAAACAGAGTTCTGCCAACATATTTGTCGGTTTTTTTTACACTTTTGCCTGAGCGAATCAGGAAATCAGTTAATTTCCAATAAAAACAAATGGTTACAAATCTGGCATGGAAAGTGTATGTTTACGATTATTCGTTAGTTTGTGGGGTACTTGTAGCACTATTCCACAACAGCGAAAGGTCGGCGACCTGCGAGAAAAATACCCCGCAGGTCGTTGGTGGGCGGCACTGGTCTCAAATTTTGCTGCTGAAGAAAATGTAGAGTTGGCTGTAAATTCACGACTATCAGTTCAGTTATTATAAGGAATAAAAAATAATGAAAAAGTTTATTAGGGGTGCAGGTCTTTTGTTGCTTGCGATGGGAAGTAGCGCAGTTATGGCTGTACCGATTACCGGTAATATTGCGTTTACAGGTCTGTCGACTGACGATGGTACTACTCTTACCTTCACTGGCAGCAGTGCTACTGTAACGTATGTTGACGGAAGCTTTGCGGCTGAGGGTGTGATAGCCGTCGATCCCGTCGCCGGTACAGCTGGCGATATAGCAACATTCACCAGTTTTGACTATACCACAAACCCGTTTACGGCCATTTCACCCCTGTGGACAGTAGGTGGTTTCTCGTTCAATCTGGAAACAGTTGTGATTGGCGCATCGGGGCCAGGTGTAGATTTAGCGTTGTCTGGTACAGGAACCTTGATGCGCGCAGGTTATGACAACACTGCCTACAACTGGGCATATAGTGGCAATGACATTGGTGGAGGCGTGTTGCAGGTGTTTTCCTCCGCTTCTGCACCGGTATCTGTCCCGGAGCCAGGTTCGCTCGCACTGCTGGGATTAGGACTGGTCGGATTTGCTGTTACCGGCTATAAACGCCGTCGCGCACAAGTCTGAGTATATTTAGCCTATGCGATAAAAAAACCCGTCTCTGGCGGGTTTTTTTTTGGCATAATTTTACGTAAATCCCACTCGTTCAATATTGTTTCATGGCAAGATGAAATAACGCAAAATAGTCGTTCTGTTGCAAGGAATTTCAAAACTTCCACTTCCTGCTCACACCCCAGACCTACACTCCTGAAAACCACGCAGCTATGGCATAAATAATAATAGTGCGCGCAATTAGATCTTAATCGCTACGGGTATATTGCACAGGGGCGAGGCGATCTCAGTATATTCATCAATGGCCAAACCCAGTGAATAACAGAAATCCTGCGCCAGACAAAACAGCAGGCCGAGTCACCATCACAGTCATTTTCTGACAGTAATACCAAAATACAACACGCCTGCCCTGACTGCGGCAAAGCCTTGCGACGCCGAAAAGGCAAAAATGGTTTACCATTTCCCTCATTTTGCGGATACTAACTGCCGGGTTCGGCCTAAAAAAACAAACTACTCCTCAGCATGCTGGCGGGGTATTAACATTAATTTAGGTAATAACGTCACCTTGGCGAAGACCAGGGTCCAGGGGTTTAAACCTCTGGGTTCGGCTAAAGGCATGCCGGAATGACGGCAGTCGCTACGAGCAGCGGGGAATTAAACCCAAAGAGATTAAGATATAAGGAAACCTATGGCTGTTAAAAAGCGTACAAAAAAATGCTCTAACAAGAATCAGTCTCAACCTTCGTTCCAGGGCTGGAACACCAGTGACGAAGATGAAACCGAACGTCGTCGCCAGCGCGGGGCTATTGAGACTTGCCGCATCAAGCCCGTAACTGACGAGCATACGTTTTATGGTGACTATCAACTTCACTCCAACAATGGCGGCCACTATCTGATTGAAATCCGCTCACTGAACGAGCCCGTCAATAGTTGTAATTGCCCCGATCATACCGTTAATCGCCTCGGCACTTGCAAACATGTGGAA
>WFQM01000296.1 GCA_015487095.1 Gammaproteobacteria bacterium
ACATTGGCATATATGGGTTAAACGAACAAAATAATGTTGCAGAGAATCAAACTGGGCGTAATTTTGCGACAAATGACATTATTCAGCCGCGTAGCCGTTTAAACTGGCTTGGGGTTCAATCCTATGGCAGGCGCGCTTTCGGGAGGGGGGGATTTGAATACAGTGGCACGCTGGCGGTGTTGTCTGGAGATACACAAAGGTTGAATATTTCTACGTTGCCAAATAATGACAGATATATTGCATCCTACGAAAATCAAACGTTGAAAAATGGTACAGCCATTGATATTAGATTTATCTGGCGAAAGACAATGCAAGGGTTTTCTCTAGGTTTTAACTATGCGGGGGCCAGCGGGGATAACAATGGGGGAGCGTTAAGTCAATATAATCAACCGGGTATAGCCAGTAATAAAAAACGTGTGCTGGGCACAAGCCGCTATCGTTATTATGGTGAAGCACTCAACCCGAAATTATCCAACCTGCACATCGTGACGTTAACCGCAGGCTATCCTTTATCGCCTTTTTTCTGGTTTGAGTCAGCTTACCATTATTATCGTCAGGATAGGGCATTGCCATATATTGATGCATCCAGCCCAGGCCTGACACCTAATGGACAATCCGATGAAATTGGTCAGGGGCTGGACTTTGTATTTGGTGGTGTATTACGGAAAAATCAACAAGCACAATTTATTGTTTCCGGGTTTTGGGGTGGGAAGGCTTTTGATGGTGTGACCTCAAAAAAAACAATTTATCGGGCGTTGATAAATTATCGTGTGTTTTTTTAGAAAATGGTCAGTTTGATTGAAAAATTGTTTATGTTTATGAGGTTCGCATGATGAAATCTCTCGAGAAAAAAAGACTGTTTTGTGTGTGGGAGAAAGGCATGCCTTTTACAAAAACAATTTTCCAGCTTGCAATGCTGAGTTTTTTTTTAGTTAGCTGTGCAGATTTGCGTATAGCAAAAACAGAATTCGACAATCAGCATTATCAGTCAGCTCGCGTACACTGGGCTGTTTTGGCTCAAAAAGGTTTCCCGCAAGCAGAAGTCGGTTTAGGGCGATTGCTGGTTATCGGTCAGGAAAATAAAACCTATGATGAACAGGTATACCAGGAAGCACTGGGTCTATTTTACTCTGCCTATGAAAAAGGTCATGTTACCGTAGCTTATGATATTGGAAAAACCCATTTAAAGCAGGCAAAACAAACAGGAATCACCGAGCAATATCAAGAAGCTTATTTGTGGTTAGGCAGAGCTTCGGCAGCGGGTCGGATTGGTGCAGATATTCATCTTGCTGATATGGAGCTGGACGGATTGGGTACAGAACATGATACAGCGCGTGCGATAACGCGCTACAAAAACCTAGCTACTGCGGGGCTTGCCAAAGCGGCCAATCGGTTGGGCGGGATTTATTTTCAGGGCGTATACGTTACTCGAAATGAGCAACAAGCCTTATATTGGTATCAACAGGCCATAGCACTGGGTGATGTTGCAGCGGAATTTAAGTTAGCGCAGCTCTATGAGACAGCACAGAGTGATATAAAAGACCTCAAGCGGGCCATGAGTTTGTACGAAAAGTTGGCAAAAAATGGCAATGTGGCAGCGGCATACAAGCTTGCCCGATTAATTGAGGACAGTGAATCAACTAATGCCGGGACTCCTGGTCCTTCAGCTTTGCATTGGTATGTTGTCGCGGCAGAGCAGCAACATGCGTTATCTCTGCTTCGTTTGGCAAGAATCAAGCTTGAGAACAGTCAGTCATCCGGGAGCAACCAGGAGGCACTGGCTACCTATCAACAGCTTTCAGAGCAAGGCATTGGTGCAGCAAGTTTCTATCTGGGGCTGGCTCATGAAAAGGGATTGGGTACACCACAAAATGATCAACTGGCATTTAAATGGTACGCAAAGTCATTCGAACAAAATTACAGTCGGGCAGAACTGCGTTTGGCCCGGTTATATGTCAAGGGTAACGGTGTTACACAGGATTTAAAGACAGCCCGGGATATATATCTGCGTTTTGCACAACAAGGTGATGTTAATGCCGCCTACCAATTGGCGAAGTTGTTGAAAGAGGCGGGTGATTCAGGGCAAGCCCGGCAATGGTATGCTTTTGCTGCGAAAAATGGTCATCTGTCTTCCCGATATGCTTTGGGTATTATGTTGAGCCAGTCCAGTAATCGACAGGATGCTGAAGAGGCGGAGCGACAACTCACTGAAGCATCAGCTCAGGGATTCCATCCGGCGACACTTTATCTTGGTGAAAAGATATTTTATGGTTGGAATGAGCCGGAAAATAAAATCAGAGGGCTTTCTCTTGTGCTCAAGGCGGCTCGGCATAACACACCGAAAGCTGTAAATACTGCGGTAATACTCATGGACCAAATGAGTGATGTAAACAGTATTGCGCTGGCGAATACTTGCTCAAAACAAGTGCTCAAAGAAATGTCCCAGTGGTTTCTGTGTACCGATAAAACGTCCAGAAGCCTATCTGGGCAATAGTGCCGAGTTTTAGTTTGCCTGTTTGTACTTGCCGCACCCAATAATAAATTATTTTCTTCTCGCCCCATTTTTTCAGTTTGGTTTCAGAATCGGTCTTTATGATCCCTTCCCATGCAAAGCACAAACGGTGATAAGCCGTGGGGTTGTTTTGTATTTAATGCAGTTTTAATTTTATTAACTCTATGGAGGGATTTACCATGAGAATTTATTCACGTTCTATTTTTGTTTCAATGGTTGCATTGGGCTTGCTTGTCAGCAGCATTGCTCAGGCAGACAGCCCAATAGCCATTGGTTCACCAGATCGCCACTCGGTGGAAGTATCGGGTAAGGTCAGCTTGTACCGTGTACAGGTGGAAGGAATGGATTTTGGCGAGGGTAAAAACAAAACGCATGCTGAGGTATTTGTATCTCTCGATTCCAAGCCCGGTATGGTTTATACCCTGACTCTGCACTCAAGTGACGACAATGAAAGTGTTGTTAGTCAGGAAATGGCTAATACTCTGCGCACGGCTTATGTAAACCGTTTGCCGGTGACCTTGTACCGTCAGATTTCTATGAAGCAAAACAACAATTTCAAAATACTGATGGTGCAGTTGAATTAATACCTGTTATTTCTGTGCAGTGCAGGTGATTTCAAATACAAAGGGGGCGTTTTATGACGCCCCCTTCCTGGGTGTTCGATGTGGGCTTTATTGCACGGTTCTGATGGGAATGCCCGCGATGCGCGCTTGCCATTCGGCAGGCCCGGTTTGATGTACGGAATTGCCTTGTGTGTCCACGGCCACAGTCACCGGCATGTCTTCCACCACAAATTCATGAATTGCTTCCATGCCCAGCTCCGGGAAAGCGATAACCCGGGATGAGCGGATGGCTTTGGAGACCAGATAAGCAGCGCCGCCGGTAGCAATAAGATACACCGCACCGTATTTTTTGATGGATTCAATGGCAGCAGGGCCACGCTCGGCCTTGCCCACCATGCCGATCAGACCGGTTTTTTCCAAAATGGTGTTAGTGAATGTGTCCATGCGTGTGGCAGTGGTGGGACCAGCGGGGCCGACAGCTTCGTCACGCACTGCATCTACAGGACCGACGTAATAAATAAAGCGACCGTTGAGGTTAATACCGTCAGGTAATGGTTCATTGTTGTCGAGCAAAGTCACCAGACGCTTGTGCGCAGCATCTCGCCCGGTGAGCAGCTTGCCGGAAAGCAACAGGGTTTCCCCAGGCTGCCATTGAGCGATGTCACTGCGGGTGACGGTGTCCAGATTAACCGGCCGTGCCGTTTCTTTTCCAGCGAGGGTGATTTTTGGCCAGTCTGCCAGTTTGGGGGCGACCAGTTGTACCGGGCCGCTGCCGTCTAACGTGAAATGAATATGCCGGGTGGCCGCACAGTTAGGAATCATTGCCACAGGTTTGGAGGCTGCGTGAGTAGGGTAATCGCTGACCTTGATGTCCAGCACGGTGGTGAGTCCGCCCAACCCCTGTGCGCCAATGCCTAATGCATTCACTTTCTCGAACAGCTCCAGGCGTAATTTTTCGGCGGTGTTTTGCGCGCCGCGTATACGCAATTCCTGAATATTGATGGGGCTCATCATGCCCTCTTTGGCGAGCAGCATGGCTTTTTCCGGAGTGCCGCCAATACCCAGGCTAAGGATGCCGGGCGGACACCATCCCGCACCGAGTTTGGGTACGGTGTCCAACACCCAATCGACGATGGAGTCGCCAGGGTTGAGCACGGTGAATTTAGCCTTATTTTCCGAGCCACCACCTTTTGCGGCAACAATGATGTCGAGTTTGTCTCCGGGCACCAGCTCGGTGTGGACGATAGCAGGTGTGTTATCTCCGGTATTTTTGCGGGCACCGGCCGGGTCGCTGACCACGGAGGCGCGTAGCGGGTTATCGGTATCGGTGTAGGCGCGGCGTACGCCTTCGTCCACCATTTCCTGCACTGACAATTCGCCTTCCCAGCGCACATTCATACCGACTTTGAGAAATACCACAACGATGCCGGTGTCCTGGCAAATAGGACGATGGCCCTCGGCGCAGAGGCGAGAATTAACCAGGATTTGTGCGATGGCATCCCGAGCAGCTCGCGACTCTTCATGTTCATACGCGGTATTGAGTGCCTGGATAAAGTCGGGAGAGTGATAGTAAGAGATATATTGGCAGGCGTCGGCAATGCTGGTAATAAGATCGATTTGGCGAATGGGCGGCATGATTTTGTCCTTGATTAACTGATGTTACGCAGGTCTCAAATGTGAATTAAGCGCTAAAAACATCGGTTTTAAGAATCATCGGGTATTTAACGCAGAGGTGCGAAGGCCGCAGAGAAAAACACTAAAAACTTTGCGTCCTCTGCGCCCTGTGCGTTTATAACACATCACTTGTCAGTATCACGACAGCATAACTTTTCAATGCGCTGGAAGGGTTGTCCTCACGCTTCCGGTATTGCGCAAACTTTAATCAAAGTGTGCGTTGTAGCTTTGCGTTAAATTTTAGACTCTGTGACTCTAAAATTCACAACTGAAGAAAATGCCCTGTCCCGTTAAATGTAAATCAATGATTTTATTTGTTTGGATATTTTGAGCGCTTAATTCGTATTTTACAGGTTGAGTAACGCCACGAGGGGCCGCATTATGCGGGTTTTATTTGCATGCATGCCTATTTCTCACAAGATAAGCCAGCAAGGCTGTTGACACAACGCAGTGCATCACGCAAACTTACGCGCTTCTTTTCGGGGAGGGGTTCCCGAGTGGCCAAAGGGATCAGACTGTAAATCTGACGGCTCCGCCTTCGGTGGTTCGAATCCACCCCCCTCCACCAATTAGGTGACTTAAGCGCAAAAGCTGGTCACTCAGAAAAGAAGAATAGATAACGCAGCATGCGGGTGTAGTTGCCAGTGGATATTGTTGGAAGCTGGTTCCTCGTAACTGATTTCATGCGGGTGTAGTTCAACGGTAGAACTTCAGCCTTCCAAGCTGACTATGTGGGTTCGATTCCCATCACCCGCTCCAGTTGGCAAGCCGGTAGCAATACCAGCAGATGGCAGGTTCCCCGAGTGCGGGGCTGCGACAAGCAAGTTTAGAGCGGCTCATGTAGCTCAGGGGTAGAGCACATCCTTGGTAAGGATGAGGTCCCCGGTTCAAATCCGGGCATGAGCTCCAGTTTTTCGATGATTGTGTTATTACGCAGTTTGTTTGGCGTATTAAGCAAGTAGCAAATAGAACAGATAGTTAAACCTTTTTGGCATAACTTACATTTAGAGGAAGAGGGTCGGCCGATGTCCAAGGAAAAATTTGAACGCAATAAACCGCACGTCAACGTAGGCACCATAGGCCACGTTGATCACGGCAAAACCACGCTGACAGCAGCTTTGACCAAAGTCATGGCCGAAAAACACGGCGGTGAATTCAAAGCCTACGACCAGATTGA
>WFQM01000297.1 GCA_015487095.1 Gammaproteobacteria bacterium
AATTTATTTACGCACATCCTTGATACACATGGCTTTTCCATCATTTTTCATTTCCACCTCAAACAATTCACTGGCTCTTATCAAATCACCCAGTTTTTTGTAACCATAATTAATGGATGAAAAAGAGCTGTTGTTGGATATATAGTGGCCGACTCTGCTCATGTCTGCCCAGCCATCATCATCGGATGTTTGCTCAACCGCCGTTCTCAGCAATCTAACAAGTGAAGTATCTTTTCTGAGTTCCTTTTTACTTTTCTTGAGCGGCTGTTGAGGCTTGTCCGTTTTCTCTTCTTCTGATGAAGCAAGGTTCTCTGTGTAAATAAAGGGCGAGCAGGCATCCACAAATGGCTTGGGTGTTTTCTTTTCTCCAAACCCGTAAACAGGCAGTCCACTTTCCAATATTCTCAATACAAGAGGAGTAAAGTCACTGTCACTTGTCATCAATGCAAATGCATCCACATTTCTGCTGTAAAGCAAATCCATGGCATCGATAATCATCGCGGCATCTGTCGCATTCTTTCCTTTTGTGTATGCGAATTGTTGCATGGGCCGGATTGCGTAAGGATGTAACCTGTCTATCCAGCCGGATAATGACGGGTTATTCCAGTCTCCATGCGCATGACGAATATTCACCATGCCATATTTTGCAAGTTCTTCGAGAACACCTTCAATGGAGTTATGACTCACATTGTCACAATCAATAAGAAGTGCTATCCGTTTCCGTTCTGCCACTGTAAAGTCCGCCTGAATTTATAACCGGTTAAAGAAAGCCGAGTGGATTACGGCGATACATCAAGCATGCGATTCAATGCCAGCAGGGCATGCTCGGCCTCGGTCTGTGGCACGGTAATCTGGTTTACCACCTTGCCCTCCAATAAATTTTCCAGAACCCACAACAGGCTCGACGGCCCGATGCGATACATGGTGGAGCACATGCTCACGGTACTGGACATGAAATGCACATTTTTGCCTTCGTGTTTGAACTGTTCGTGCAGTCGGTTAACCAGATTCAGTTCAGTGCCCACCAACCAGCGGGTACCGGGCTCGGCATCACGGATAGTATTGATAATGTACTCAGTGGACCCCACATAATCCGACTTCTGACACACTTCAAAAGAAGATTCCGGGTGGGAAATCACCTTTGTTTCAGGGTATTTTTCTTTGAACTCGTCGATATATTCAGGTTTGAATAACTGATGCACCGAACAATAACCTTTCCACAAAATGATTTTGGCTTTTTTGATCTGTTCCGGGGTCAAGCCACCTAATGGTAAGTCGTAATCCCACACCACCATCTGATCCAACGGGATATCCATGCTGAAACCCGTGTTACGACCCAGGTGCTGATCCGG
This sequence comes from Gammaproteobacteria bacterium, assembly GCA_015487095.1. Classification (GTDB taxonomy): domain Bacteria; phylum Pseudomonadota; class Gammaproteobacteria; order SZUA-152; family SZUA-152; genus SZUA-152. The sequence continues at coordinate 1,353 of WFQM01000297.1, forward strand.
GAAAAACAATATTTTTTCGCGCTGTTTAAAGGCCCATTCCAGCACATGGGGTGCATTGGTGGAGGTACAGACGATACCGCCGTGGCGACCACAAAACGCCTTTAAGTCCGCCGCCGAGTTGATGTAGGTCATGGGGGTAACCTGTTCGTCTGGCTCCAGCACGGTGGATAACTCGCGCCAGGCGCGTTCCACGTTGGCAAGATTGGCCATATCCGCCATGGAACAACCGGCAGCCAGGTCAGGCAGAATAGCAATCTGTTCGGGACGGGAGACGATGTCCGCCACTTCTGCCATAAAATGCACGCCACAGAATACGATGTACTCGGCTTTGGAATTCGCGGCGCTGCGTGACAGTTTTAGTGAGTCACCGCTGACATCGGCATGTCGAAAGGTTTCCTCACGCTGGTAGTGATGACCAAGAATGATCAGCCGATCACCCAGCGCGGCCTTGGCGGCAACGATACGTTCCTGGATTTCATCTTCACTCATGGTGGTGAAGTTTTGCATTTCTACTTTCAGCAATGTGGGATTTGCGGACATCTGACAATTTCTCGGTTACGTCGGTGAGACGATGGTATCACTTTGTATTTGAAGTACAACCAGGAAGGAAAAACTACTTGCATTTCGACTCCGGCAGGAGCGCGAAACGGGTGATCGGGAGGTTTGGGTGGGCTTATTTCTGGTGCGTAGCGTCATATGCAATAAATGCAAAAACGCTGACAACAACCAGTAAAACCAGGATAGATAATAATTCCATTACGACAGCTCTTTTAGGGTTGAAATCATGTATTCGATACGTTTGTGTACAAAGTACGCCGATACGGTAATGACACCTATACCGATAATAGCACCATATATCTTAAAGTCAGCCTTGACACCCGCATTAGAGAGCACCCAGCCCACCAGACTGATGTCTGAAACGACCATAACCCCTAGCCAAAACTTGAGGTAAGCGATTGTTTCTTTTACAACATCGGCCTGGGACATGCCCTATTTTAGTCTGAAATAGACCTGCGAACCATTTATCTCAGGAATGTAAACAATATTCAGCCGGGTTCGGATCATTAAAATCTAACACAGAGGCGCAGAGATACCCCAAACTCTTTATACTCTTTGCGCCTCTGCGTCAGGCTTTATGACCGATATAACAACAGGTTGAGCCTACTGCGCCGTACTCCCCTCTTCCACCTTGGGTTTGCTGCGCAATTTAATACCCAATTCGCGTAGCTGGGCATCACTCACATCGGAAGGCGCATTGGTGAGCAAACAGGCGGCCGTCTGGGTTTTGGGGAAGGCCATCACTTCACGAATGCTAGCCGCGCCGGTCATTAACATCACCAGCCGGTCCAGACCAAAGGCGATACCGCCGTGAGGCGGGCAACCGTATTTGAGCGCATCCAGCAGAAAACCAAACTTTTCCTGTGCTTCTTCGTCAGAAATGCCCAATTGGCGAAACACTGTGGCCTGTACATCTGCACGATAAATACGCTGCGAGCCACCGCCCACTTCGGTGCCGTTAAGTACCATGTCGTAGGCACGGGACAGGCAATTGCCCGGGTCGGATTCCAGTTTGTCGATATCACTTTCTTTCGGTGCGGTGAAAGGATGATGCAATGCCGTCCAACGCTTGCCATCGTGCTCAAACATGGGGAAATCCACTACCCACAGTGGTTTCCAGCCGTGTTCCACCAGACCGCGATCATGGCCCAGCTTGACACGCAAGGCACCTAACGCCTCGCTGACAATATTGGCCTTGTCGGCACCGAAGAACACCAGATCACCATCTTCCGCACCGGTACGCTGCATGATGCCATCGACGGTTTCGTCCGGCAGGAATTTCAAAATCGGGGATTGCAGGCCATCACGACCTTTGGCCAGTTCGTTGACCTTGATATAAGCCAAGCCTTTGGCACCGTAAATACCCACGTATTTGGTGTAATCGTCGATTTCTTTACGGCTTAATTCGTTGCCTTTGGGCAGACGCAACGCAGTCACACGCCCATTCGGGTCTTTGGCGGGACCGGCAAACACCTTGAAATCCACGTTTTGCATCAGATCAGCGACATCCACCAGCTCCAGTGGAATACGCAAATCCGGCTTGTCGGAACCAAAGCGCTGCATAGCCTCGGCGTAAGACATACGCGGGAAAGGCTTGGGCAGTGGTGCTTCCAGCACATGTGCAAAAATGTCGCGCATCATGTCTTCCATCAGCGACATAAGTTTTTCCTCGTCCATAAACGAGGCTTCAATATCCAGTTGAGTAAATTCGGGCTGGCGATCAGCACGCAGATCTTCGTCACGAAAACAACGCACAATCTGATAATAACGGTCCATGCCGGACATCATCAGCAGCTGTTTAAATAATTGTGGCGACTGTGGCAGGGCAAAAAACTGGCCGGGATGGGTACGGCTGGGCACTAAATAATCGCGCGCACCTTCCGGTGTGGCGGCGGTGAGCATGGGCGTTTCAATTTCGAGAAAGCCTTTTTCATCCAGTGAGTTACGCAGTGTGCGAGCAATTTCAGAGCGCAGTTTGAGACGCTGAAACATGGCTGGACGGCGCAAATCAATATAACGATAACGCAGGCGATGCTCTTCGGAGACTTCGTCGTCCTCAATGTCCAGCATAAATGGCGGCGTCTCGGCGCGGTTGAAAATCTCCAGCTCTTTGCCCAGCACTTCAACCATGCCAGTGGGCATATCCGGATTTTCCGTGCCTTCGGGACGCTTGCGCACACGCCCCACTACTTTCAGTACAAATTCATTGCGCACGCTCTCGGCCAGGGTGAAAGCCTCTACGGTATCCGGGTCAAACACTACCTGACTGATGCCCTCACGGTCACGCAGATCGATAAAGATCACCCCGCCATGGTCGCGACGACGATGCACCCAGCCACAGAGAGTGACGGTTTCATCAATATTGGATTCGTTAATCTGGCCGCAATAATGGCTGCGCATGGTGATTCTGTCCTGTCAGTAGTGACTTAATTTGAGAAAGGCGGGAATGGTACGGATTGGACCACGTCCTTGCAACCCGAGCTTGCATTTGGGAGTCAGGGCTGGATATCAGGCATCTGTGATGTAGCAGGAACCACTTTGGCTTTAGTACCATCGGGAGGCTGCTTCCACTCCGGCACCATCACCCCGGCAGAGATAATCATCTTCAGACCATCATCCACACTCATGTCCAGCTCTACCACATCACTGCGCGGCACCATGATAAAAAAACCGGAAGTAGGATTTGGCGTGGTGGGAATAAACACGTTGATCACTTCCTGGCCAGTTTTGGTCTGGGCCTCTCCTTGACTGGTGCTGGACTGAAAGGCCAAAGTCCACAAACCTTTGCGCGGATACTCCAGCAGCAGCACCTTGCGAAAAGACTGTCCGGAGGAAAATACGGTTTCCAGAATCTGTTTGACGCTGGCATAAATCGTACGCACCAGTGGAATCCGGGCGAGAATATTCTCCCACATTTCCACCAGCTTGCGGCCAAACAGATTGGCCACGACTACACCTGTGCCCAACACGATAATCACCGATAGCACCACACCCAGGCCCGGCACATGAAAACCCAGCAGGGTTTCCGGTCGATAAGGCTCGGGCAGCCACAGCAAAGTCTGGTCCATGATGCCCACCAACAGCTTGATGACCATCACGGTCACCCCCAGTGGCACCCACACCAGAAGACCGGCAATAAGATAACGCTTCATCTATTTGTTATATCCTTTAAACCTAAATTAATGGCAACCGCAACCACCGGAACCGCAGCCTCCAGCAGGTTTGGGCTTGGATTCGGATTTGACGGCGCTGTCAGCGGATTTTCCGGCAGACTCATTTTTACTGACATTCTTTTTATTCCCGCCTTTAAAATCGGTTTCATACCAACCGCCACCTTTAAGGCGAAACGCCGCAGCCGAAATCAGCTTTTTCAATTCGGGCTTGTTACAGACAGGACAGTCCACCAAAGGGTTATCACTCATCTTCTGAATGGCTTCCTGACGATGACCACAGGCCTTACATTCGTATTCGTAAATCGGCATAGCTTCTTCCTCAAAAACAGAGCACAAAAAAATACTCACGCATTATACCCACCCGCCGGACCTCATCGCCAATCTGCCCACAAATGCTGAATACTGATAAACTGCGCACCGTCAGTCTGTTGCTACCTCATTTGGCAAATAAAACCCAACAATAAATATTAAGTACGAGCGATTCCATGTCCCCAAAAACCACCTTCAACGGCATCAAGATCACCACAGAAAACAAATGTGGCTTCTGCGACGGTGCCAAATGCTGCACCTACATCACCGAGGAATTAGAGACACCACGCTCCATGCATGACTTTGACCATATGTTGTGGCAAATTTCTCACGAAAATATTCGCATTTACAAAGATGATGATGGCTGGTATCTGCTGGTGGAAAGCACCTGTTTGCACCTGCAAAAAGATGGTCGCTGCGGTATTTATGACGACCGGCCACACGTCTGCCGCCAGCATGATAACGATTATTGCGAGTTCGATGCCCCGGCCGAAGAAGGCTTCGACCTGTATTTCCGCGACTTTGAGCAGCTTACAAAATATTGCAAAAAACGTTTCAAGGGCTGGAAAAAGCGTTTTGCAAAGTTTGAAAAAGAATACGAATAATCTGGAATGTGAATCATAACCACCCGTAGAACGAGTAGTTAGGAACGTGCATGTAATAACTTCCGGTTTTGCATCCCGGCTTCAGTGCGTCTTCGCCCGTTCTTCAATCACAAAAGCTCGAAATAGAACGACTATTCCTGCACTTTTGTTCAATCAGAACGAACGAAGACGCACTAAATCCGGGCGCTAAACCGAGAAGTTATTACATGCACGTTCCTTA
>WFQM01000298.1 GCA_015487095.1 Gammaproteobacteria bacterium
CATCACGTTGCTGTTTCTGCCATCAAATACCACGGTAAACAATTCACGCAACAACCATTGATAGTCTTCTGGTACGTCCTGTTCGTTTAACACGTTGATATAGGCATCGACGGGAATGCCTGTGTATTTCACGGGCCTGCCAAGTGCGTCGGAAATTTCTTCGACGCATTGAGTAAAGGTTAGTGCGCGCGGGCCAGTAAGCTCGTACAGTTTATTGCGGTGGCTTGGATCGGTTAAGGTTGCAACTGCAACATCTGCAATATCATCCGCATCAACAAAAGGCTCAATGGTGTCTGCGGCAGGCAAGACCAATTCACCGGCTAATATGCCCTCCAACATAAAGCTTTCACTGAAATTTTGACAAAACCAGCTGCACCTGACTATATTCCATGAGATACCGCTCTCCTGAAGTATTTTCTCTGCGCGTTGTGCGCCTTCTTCACCTCGACCAGAAAGAAGAACGATGTGTTCCAATCCGTTTTCGCGGGCGACTCGCACGAACTCTTTAATCGCGGGTTCTGCATTGGGTACAGCAAGATCCGGCTGATAGGTGACATAGGCACTGCGAGCGCCCTTGATGGCAGCGGCCCATGTCGCGCTGTCCTCCCAATCAAATGATGGCGTGGTTGATCTGGAAACAGCACGAGTGTCATAGCCAAGGGCTTGTAGGCGCTGGTTTACGCGCGAGCCTGTTTTACCGTTTTTACCAATGATGAGAATGGGTGAGTTTTTCATGCCCAAGGTTTTCATAATAGCTATCTCCTGTGTTGATTGATGTTGGGTTTGAACGAACGACACACTTGTCATGGGTATAAGTATGGGAGACGAGATATGGATTAACAATCACTTCTAATCCAATTAAATTGATCTATCGTCCAAACATTCTAGACAATCGGTAAATTTCCATGGCAATATTCAATCCATGCAGGGTACCAACACAAAAATCCCTAATTTCACTGACCCGCTCGGTGAAACCCTGCACCTGCTCAGGCTTACCGGCACGCTTTATTGTCGATCTGAGCTAACTGCACCTTGGGGTATAGACCTGCCCTCATTTGATGACTGCATGATGTTTCATATCGTTACTGGGGGTCACTGCTGGCTAGAGGTTGACGGCGAAGAGCCGCGTCTGCTTCAACAAGGTAGTCTGGCACTCGTTCCCCACGGCAACGGCCACTGTATGCGTAGCAGTCCGCAAGAAGAGACCGTGCCGTTGTTCGATATACCCGTTGAGAAGGTAAGCGACCGTTACGAGATCATGCGCTATGGCGGCGCGGGTGAATTAACCCACCTGACCTGCTGCGTCGTACGCTTCGATCATGTGGCGGGCCAGCAACTGATAAGGTTGCTGCCCAAAGTATTGCAAATCGACAGCTGGGCCGATGATGAGGACAGTTGGCTGCAAAGCACGCTTCGTTTCATTGCCCGTGAAGCCAAGGAGCTACGACCAGGCGGCGAAACCGTCATTACTCATTTGGCCGATATTCTCATTATTCAGGCAATTCGCTCGTGGATAGACTCTGCGCCCGAAGCGGAACGAGGTTGGCTCGCCGCCCTACGCGACGACCAAGTGGGAAGGGCACTCGCGACTATCCACCGCGAGCCTGAAAAAGATTGGACTGTGGCCTCGTTGGCCAAAGAGGTCGGTATGTCACGCTCGGGCTTCTCCGCTCGGTTCACCAGCCTGGTAGGCGAATCCGTCATGCGTTACCGCACCCAGTGGCGTATGCAACTCGCTCGTGCGCAACTTCAAGAAACGTCGGATTCCCTCGCCGTGCTTGCCGATCGCCTCGGCTATCAATCCGAAGCAGCGTTCTGCCGGGCATTCAAACGAGTGTTCGGTGTGCCGCCGGGTAGCGTTCGTCACACTGCCAAAGTTTCGCAGTAACGCGTAGTGTTCTCTGCTATCAGGTTTAAGCCGCCTAAGCAGTACTCGTTAACTGATGCTCAGGCTTTCGGAGTGACCTCAGACACTATCGACAACACTACATTTCCCTTTTTGTGCCCGATATCAATATAACAATGTGCCTTTGCCGCCAGCTCTAACGGGTAGCGTCGGTCAATAACCGATTTGAGTTTGCCAGCCTCAAACAGCGCCTTCAGCTCATTAAGCAGTGCCCGAAGTTCTGAAGCGGGACGTAACCCAGTCGCTGAAAATTTTGCTCTCCTGCTTGCGAGCTTTGAAGTCCATAGCATATGCAGCAACAGGGATAATCTGAGAACCGGCGATAGATAGATGCCGTCAGGGGTTAGCGCCTTTTTAGACTCTCTATAGGATGACTTGCCGACGGTGTCGAAGATGAGATCGTAAGTTTTGCGCTGTTGAGTAAAATCCACTTTCGTGTAGTCGATAACCTGGTCGGCCCCCAACGATCTCACCATCTCTACATTCGCTGTGCTGCAAACCCCGGTTACTATCGCACCGAAGTATTTGGCGATCTGTACGGCAGCGCTGCCCAGACTACCGGATGCGCCATTGACCAGCACACTCTGCCCGTATCTGATTTTTCCAACATCTTTGAGAAAACTTAGTGAAGTTAACGCACCATCGCAGAGAGGGGCGGCCTGTTCAAAGCCCATGTTGGTCGGCATCGTTGCCAATACGCCATGTTCAGACAGACAGAGATATTCGGCATTGGCACTAAAATTCACACCGGTCTCGCCAAAGACCAGGTCGCCCGTTTTGAACTGTGTCACGGCCCTACCCACCTCTTCAATCACGCCAGCGAAACCCGTCCCCGTGACTGGATTGTTCGGTCTCATCAAGCCGATAAACAAGCGAGCATAAAATGGACTTCCGCGCCGCATCATACAATCCGCCGCTGTCACACTCGCCGCATAGACTTTGATCAATACCTCGCCCTCTGCCGGTCTCGGCTTGTCGATCTCTTTTAGTTGCAGAACATCCGGTGAACCATACCCACTACAAACTATCGCTTTCATCCCGACTCTCCTGAACGGTTAACTATTGATCTCATTAGCGTAACCCATGTAAAATTGAATTAAATCCACTTAATTTACATTAAAGCTATTCATATCTGCATGGACTGGAGATCGATAAAATTTGACTGGAATCGGGCACGCGCCTTTCTTGTCACTGCGGAAGAGGGGTCGCTGTCGGCGGCGGCGCGAGCGCTGGGTATGACACAACCCACACTCGGCCGCCAGGTAACGGCGCTTGAACAGGAACTGGATGTGGTGCTGTTTGAACGCATCGGCCAACGGCTAGCGCTCACCCCAAGCGGCCTGGAGTTGCTGGAGCATGTACAGGCGATGGGTGAAGCCGCCACCCATGTTTCGTTGACGGCCAGCGGCCAGTCACAAAATATCGAAGGCAGTATCTGCATCACCGCCAGCGAAATTCACGCTGCCTATCTGTTGCCACCGATTATCGACAAGTTACGACGAGCAGAGCCGGGTATCGATATTGAATTGATCGCGTCAAATAGCGCCAGCGATCTTGGCCGACGTGAGGCGGATATCGCGGTACGTAGCTTCCGCCCGACCCAGCCAGAGCTGATAGCAAAAAAGATTAAAGAGGTGCCAGCCCGCCTATACGCCACAACCCACTACCTCAAAAAAATCGGCTTTCCGAAAACAGCGGAGGATCTTAACGAGGCCGACTTCATCGGTTTCGATAAAACCGACATGCTTGTAAAGGGATACAACGAACTCGGCCTGAATCTCACCTTGAAGAACTTTCCGATACAGACCGAAAGCCATCTCGTCCACTGGGAGCTGGTCAAGCAGGGCTTAGGTATAGGCATCGTACCCGAAGATATTGGCGATGCAGAACCGCTCGTTCAGCAGGCCCTGCCAACGCTTGCGCCAATCGTTTTCCCCATTTGGTTAACAGCTCACCGTGAATTAAAAACCAGCCGACGGGTTCGTCTGGTTTTTGATCTTCTGGCAGATGAACTCAGTTAATTGAGCTTAACTGTGCAACAATTCGACCCCAAATCATTCTTAACAAAGTCCCTGCGGCCGACCTTACGAGACGATGACACTTCAATAATTTTTCAAAACCAATAACTAATTCTTCATTGTTTTAACCCCCCACTCCAAGCCAGTATATCCCCACGCCGCAGCCGTGTTGGATGGTCTTCATGCGAAGCACACTGTTTTTTATTTTTTTGTTTTACGCGGCAATCAATAACGCCTTTGCAGAGTCGTGTTGGCAGTCCGCAGCAAATCGCTACGGCATACACGAGACCATCCTACGCGCCATTGCAGTTACCGAGAGTGCAATGGATTCACAGCCCATAAACCGTAACACCAATGGATCGGTGGATATCGGTTTAATGCAGATAAATTCTCGGTGGTTTCCATCCTTAGCCAAAATAGGAATTCAGCCCGGAGATCTTTGGAATCCATGTAGCAACATTCATATCGGCGCGTGGATACTGGCGGGCGAAATCCGTCGTTTCGGCTACACCCGGCAAGCAGTCGGCGCATACCATGCTGGCCCTGCTCAGTCTGTAGTTCGTGAACAAAGACGAATGAGATATGCACAACGGGTTTATCACAATTTGGCTAATGACAAGCATCACCTTAATGATGGAGTACGCCTCTACGCCAGAAACAAGTAGTGAACCAAAAGAGGCATCCGCTGATACTCCGGTTAATCACTGCAACAATCAAATCATTAGCATCGTTGATAACTACCCATGGTCGATTCCTGGATACCGCGATACGCTAACAAAACAGTCGACCCCTTTAAGCATCACCCAAACCCGAGGCGAACCGGATCAGTTCATCATCTGCTCTGATTGCCCATGCGCCACACCAAAAAACGCCACTGAACACAAGCCTCTCAAGAAAAAAGAAACCGCGAGACCAACCAGCAATCTTAAAAAATACGATGGGTTGTCAGCGGGCTATCGCTGAACAAGTAGCTGATCAACAGGGAGATTATGTCCTGGGCCTCAAGGGCAATCAGAGTAAGCTTCATGACGCAGTTGAGGATTTTTTTGTGACCGCGAAAGCCAACCACTTCGGCGATGTAAAGCACGACTATGAGGAGGAGCTGGACAAAGGGCATGGTCGGTTAGAGACCCGACGTTATTGGGTGAGTGATGTTCTGCAAAGTCTTCCAGATACGCACAAATGGAAGGGATTAAAAAGTATCGGTATGGTTGAGCGAGAGTGCCTGGAGGCTGATGTTAAAAGCATTGAGCGGCATTACTTCATCAACTCAATCCCAGCGGATGCAAAGCGATTCGCAAATGCGGTACGTGGAGATTGGGGTGTTGAAAATCCGCTTCATTGGCGGTTGGATGTGGTCTTTGGTGACGATGCCAGTCGTATACGGAAAGGGAATGCAGCCGCGATCATGACTAGCGTTCGCCACCTGTGTATGAATCTGTTTCAGCAGGAGCCTTCTTCGCTCAGTCTTGCCAAGAAGAGCCTGGAATGATAGCTACCGCGCTAAGGTCATGTTTTTAAATGCTTTTTAATGCGGTGGCCCTGGGTGCATAACCTCAAACATACATTCGGTCGCCGATTACGTGCCGCCGGTGTACCTCGTGAAACACGAACAGCGTTGCTAGGCCATTGGGATGGAAATATAACCGCCCATTATTCAGCCGCTGAAATCGGGGAACTCATTGAGGGGGCCAATGCACCATTAAAGACTAAGACAGGAAGCAATCCTGGGTTAACGCTTATAAAAATTACGTGCGGCAACGAATGCTGTGACCGGCAAAAGTTCGGCAGTGAAATTAAGCGTAAAAAAACGGCCACCGAGCAACCCGGTAACCGTTTGTTTTTACTACTAAAAAATGGCGCGCCCGGAAGGATTCGAACCTCCGACCGCCTGGTTCGTAGCCAGGTACTCTATCCAACTGAGCTACGGGCGCGTAAAAACGATGACTAACGTCAAATGGCAAGACCAAAAGAGCGGGGGAATATACCGGCTCCGTCATCCAGTTGCAAGAGAACGGGTGAACTTGTTGTCCTTCCTCTAAAACAATCCCTTGCCACTCTTTTAAAAATGGCGGAGAGCGAGGGATTCGAACCCTCGATACGTTGCCGTATACGCCCTTAGCAGGGGCGCGCCTTCAGCCACTCGGCCAGCTCTCCCAGTCAACAACGCAATTATCTGCGAATACGACAGGGGCGCTATTCTCCCAGAATTGCGCGCAATAGAAAACCCACTCCGGCGACTCTTTCTGATGAAATAGCCAACTATTCAACCTTCCGCAATAACTTCGCCAATAGGTTGGCAAGCATGGAGTGGTGTTTCGTCAAATGAACGACAAAAACGACAGGGGAGGCACTGCAATTACATCCACAAAATACTGCTAACACACCTGACGAACAGCAAGCGGGCAACCGCTGCTATAGAATCCCCCGAAAATCCGCGTTACGATGCAGATTCTTTCGACACCTTTTCATTCTGGATACGTTCGTAAATTTCTTCACGATGTACGGATACTTCTTTGGGGGCGTTGACCCCGATACGGACCTGGTTGCCTTTGACGCCCAGGACAGTTACGGTGACGTCATCTCCAATAATCAGGGATTCACCCACGCGTCGCGTCAAAATTAACATGCTTATCTCCTTGTTTACTTCAAACTCTCCATCACGTCCCTGCTGGCCCGCACTGAAGAAACCATCGGCATTTTTTGCCTAAACTACAGACTCGATTCGCACTTGCGTACACCAACCCACACTGTCCTTGTGCGAAACTGCATGCGCATTCATTACTGCGAGACTTCGATTGACTGCTCCAACCCAAAACCGCTGTGCAATGCCCGCACACCCAGTTCCAGATACTTTTCATCTACCACCACTGAAATTTTGATCTCGGAGGTAGATATCATACGAATGTTAATGCCTTCATTGGCCAGAATTTCAAACATCTGGCTGGCAATACCTGCGTGTGAACGCATCCCCACACCCACCAGTGAGATTTTGACGATCTTGTCGTCAGCGCTCACTTCACGAGCCCCCAGGTCTTTGGTGACCTGCTCCAGCACGGTCTGCGCCCGCTGAAAATCATTGCGATGCACCGTGAAGGTAAAATCCGTGCTGCCATCGGCACCCACGTTCTGGATAATCATATCCACTTCGATATTTGCCGCGCCCACCGGACCCAGAATCTGGTGCGCAACCCCGGGATGATCCGGCACACCCTGCACCGTCAACTTGGCTTCATCTTTGTTAAACGCGATTCCCGAAATCAACGCCTGCTCCATGCTTTCTCCCTCGTAACTGATCAGTGTTCCTGTTTGCTCAACGGCAACATCCTCAAAACTGGATAGCACTCGCAGTGGTACGTTGTATTTACCGGCAAACTCCACGGCGCGAATCTGTAACACTTTGGAACCCAGACTGGCCATTTCCAGCATCTCTTCAAAAGTGATGCGGTCCAGCCGTCGCGCTTTTGGTTCTATTCGCGGATCAGTGGTGTAAACCCCATCCACGTCGGTGTAAATCTGGCATTCATCGGCCTTTAGTGCAGCGGCTAAAGCCACTGCGGTGGTATCCGAGCCTCCACGTCCCAAGGTCGTGATATTGCCGTGTTCATCAATACCCTGAAAACCCGCCACTACCACCACTTCATCAGCGTCCAAGGCCTCACTCACCCGCTGCTGATTGATACTCACAATGCGCGCCTTGTTGTGCGCAGCATCGGTACGGATACATACCTGCCCCCCCGTAAACGACCGTGCGGCAACACCCTGTTTTTTCAGCGCCATGGCCAACAAAGCAATCGTCACCTGCTCACCAGTGGACAACAGCACATCCAGTTCGCGGCAATCCGGTTGCGGTTGAATCGCCGTAGCGAGTTCCATTAACCGGTTTGTTTCACCACTCATAGCGGAAACAACGACGACGACTTTATGGCCCTGCGCACCAAAAGCTGCAATTTTTTCAGCAACATGCTCAATGCGTTCCACCGAGCCCACTGATGTGCCGCCGTATTTTTGAACAATCAGCGCCATGCCGACGGCTCACTACAAAGATGCAAATTTAACACTACTTTATACTCGCTTGAAGGACATTGTAGGACAATTCTTACACAATAGACAAGAAATTCATTTTCACGCACAGCATTGGTGCAATACTCTGGGGTTTTATGGTGCAAGCGCGTGCTGTCAATTTGCCGATAACTGCGACTTCACCCAGTCCGGCACAGCCTGTAATGCCGCCTCCAGGCCTGATGGATCTTTGCCACCCGCCATCGCCAGATCAGGGCGGCCACCCCCTTTCCCGCCCACCTGTTGTGCAACATTATTGACCAGATCACCGGCACGCACGCGCGCGGTTTCTGCTTTGGTGACGCCGGCTACGAGGCTAACTTTGCCGTCATCCACCGCCGCCAGCACCACCACCGCCGTGCCCAGTTTGTTTTTCAACTGATCCACGGTGTCACGCAAAGACTTGGCATCACCACCTTCCAGCTTCGCTGCCAGCACTTTGATGCCGTCGATCTCCACAGCCTGCGCAGCCAGATCACCGCCCTGACTACTGGCCAGCTTGGCTTTTAACTGTTCCAGCTCTTTTTCCAGATGACGGCTACGCTCGATGAGTTGCTGCGTTTTGGCTTGTACCGTGCCGCTGTCGGTTTTTAACAACGCGGCAATGTGCGCCAGATTTTTTTCCGTTTCGCCGATGTAGCGCAACGCACCCTCTCCCGCTACCGCTTCGATACGTCGCACACCTGCGGCCACACCCCCTTCCGAGGTGATTTTGAACACGCCGATATCGCCCGTGCGTTTAACATGCGTGCCGCCGCACAGCTCCACGGAAAAATCACCCATACTCAGTACGCGCACCACATCACCGTATTTTTCACCAAACAGCGCCATGGCACCGGAGGCCTGGGCCTCTTCCTGCGACATCAATTTTGTTTCCACAAGCAAATTGGCACGAATTTTACGATTGACCCGCGCCTCTATTTCCGCCAGTTGCTCCGGGGTAATTGCCTCAAAGTGAGAAAAGTCAAAACGCAGTCGCCCGGCTTCCACCAGCGAGCCTTTTTGCTGTACATGCTCGCCCAGTATCTGGCGTAGCGCAGCATGCAACAAATGCGTTGCTGAGTGGTTGCAAGCAATGTCCTGCCGACTTTGCTCGTCCACCTTCGCCTTGGTATCCGCGCCTACCGTCACACTACCGGATTGCACGGTCACCCGGTGCAAAAAAACATCGCCCTGTTTTTGCGTATCCTGCACCGTAAGCTGCGCACTACCTGCTGTCAGCACACCACAATCACCTGTCTGGCCGCCTGACTCTGCATAAAAAGGTGTGCGATCCAGCACTAACAGACCTTCATCACCCGCAGCTAATTGTTCGGTTTCCGCACCATCACGAAACAGTGCCACTACCTTGCCGTTGTCCTGCAAGTGATCGTAGCCGGTGAATTCCGTCTGCCCATTAATGGTTAGCCCTTCACCCGCTGCAATACCAAAATTACTGGCTGCGCGGGCACGCTCACGCTGTGCTTCCATTTCCTGTTCAAAACCTTTCATATCCAGAGTCAAACCACGTTCGCGGGCAATGTCGGCGGTAAGATCAACAGGAAAACCATAAGTATCATAAAGCTTGAACACCGTCTTTCCAGCGATTTCTTTACCGGAAAGAATTGCCACAGCTTCTTCGAGGATGCCCATGCCGTGGTCCAACGTTTCTGCAAAACGTTCTTCTTCCTGCTTCAGTACACGTTCTACTTGCGGTTGGGCTTTGACTAATTCCGGGTAGGCTTCGCCCATGACTTCGCTTAACGCGGCAACTAACTTGAAGAAAAATGGCTCGCGCAGGCCCAGTTTGTGACCATGACGAATGGCACGACGAATAACCCGCCGCAACACATAACCACGGCCTTCGTTGGAAGGCACCACACCATCCACCACCAAAAAGGCACAGGCACGGATGTGGTCGGCGATAACCCGCAAGGAGGTATTGCTAAGATTTTTTTCTCCGGCCAGTTTGGCAATGGCCGTAATAAGGTGCTGAAACAGGTCGATATCATAATTGTTATGTACGCCTTGCAACACGGCGGCAAGACGCTCCAGGCCCATACCGGTATCCACTGAGGGATGTGGCAACAAATTCATGCGACCTGTGGCATCACGGTCAAACTGCATGAACACGAGATTCCAGATTTCGATGTACCGGTCACCGTCTTCTTCCGGCGTACCCGGCGGGCCTCCGGCTACATCCGCTCCGTGGTCGTAAAAAATTTCCGAGCAGGGGCCACAGGGGCCGGTATCGCCCATGGACCAGAAGTTATCGCTTTCGTGTTTTTTGCCGCCGGGTTTGTCGCCGATACGCGAGAAACGCGCAGGGTCAACACCGATTTCATTCAGCCAGATATCGGCCGCTTCGTCGTCTTCAGAATAAATGGTAATCCACAGGCGATCTGCTGGCAGTTTGACAACTTCGGTCAAAAACTCCCAGGCAAATTGAATGGCTTCGCGTTTGAAATAATCACCAAAACTGAAATTTCCCAGCATCTCGAAAAAGGTGTGGTGACGGGCGGTGTAGCCAACATTTTCCAGATCATTGTGTTTGCCACCGGCACGTACACAGCGCTGTGAACTGACGGCTCGTTTATAACTGCGTGTGTCCTGCCCGGTAAAGATTTCCTTAAATTGCACCATGCCTGCATTGGTGAACAACAAGGTGGCATCATTGGCGGGCACCAGCGAGCTGCTGGGCACCAGCTCATGGCCATGTTGGTGAAAATAGTCTAAAAACAGTTTACGAATGTCTGCGCTTTTCATTGTGTTTGCTAACCTGTTCCACCAGCGCAGGGTTATTATTGCGCCATCTAATTATAATTATGCCGCTGCATTAAACATCATCCAGCACCTCCCGAATCTGCTCGGAGGTAAATCCCCGATACTGAAGAAAACGGGCCTGACGGGCCCGTTCTTTGAAATCCTCCGGCAGCGCATCCCCAAAGCGTTTGCTGCGCACCTGTGCGGCACGCTCAAACCACTGAGGGTCCCCAACATCGAGGTAAGCGGCCTGTATTTTCTCACTCACGCCGCGTTCGCGCAATTCTGACTGAATACGCTGTGGACCACGACCATTATTGCAGCGATAACGCACGAAGGCTTCGGTGAAACGTGCATCACTCACCAACCCTTCGTTCGCTAACTGTGCAACCACTTCGGCCACAATATTCATATCGTAGTCCCTGGCCTCCAGCTTTTTCTGCAATTCAGCCACTGCATGTTCACGCCGCATCAGTAAATCCATGGCTTTTTTGCGTATCTTGTTATGAACTTTGAGGCATTGTGGTTCCGACGATAACAGCGAGTCATCGACTCCTGCTGCCTCTTCCTGTGCCCGACTCATGATTCTCAGGCCTCGGTCTCAGCACTTTCATCGGCGGCCTTGCCAGCAGATTTTTTTGCGGGTTCATCCGTAACATCCGGCAATAATTTGGCGCGTACCTGGGCTTCTATTTCCTCAGCAATATGCGGGTTTTCTTTCAAATAACCGCGTACGTTGTCTTTGCCCTGGCCAATACGGTCACCGTTGTAGCTGTACCATGCACCGCTTTTATCAATGATGCCTTCCTGCACACCGAGAGTAATAATCTCACCCTCACGAGAAATACCTTCGCCGTAGAGAATATCAAACTCGACCTTTTTAAACGGGGGGGCTACTTTGTTTTTCACCACTTTGACGCGGGTCTCGTTACCCAGAATCTCATCGCCTTTTTTCACTGCGCCAATACGACGAATATCCAAACGCACCGAGGCGTAAAATTTCAGCGCATTACCGCCAGTGGTGGTTTCGGGATTGCCGAACATCACACCAATTTTCATGCGAATCTGGTTGATAAAAATCACCAGCGTATTGGACCGTTTGATATTGGCAGTGAGTTTACGCAAAGCCTGTGACATCAATCGCGCTTGCAGGCCAACGTGATGGTCACCCATGTCACCCTCAATTTCGGCTTTCGGTGTCAGTGCTGCCACGGAATCCACCACCACCACATCCACGGCACCGGAGCGCACCAGCATGTCGGTGATCTCCAATGCCTGTTCGCCGGTATCCGGCTGCGAAACCAGCAATTCGTCCACATCCACACCCAGCTTGCCCGCGTAGCTTGGGTCCAAGGCATGCTCGGCATCCACAAAGGCTGCTGTGCCCCCCAGTTTTTGGATTTCCGCGACCACATGCAGGGTCAGCGTGGTTTTACCGGAGGACTCCGGCCCGTAGATTTCCACTACCCGACCTTTGGGCAAACCACCGATACCCAATGCCAGATCCAGTCCCAACGATCCCGTAGATATGGCCTCAATGTCACGATTCGCACTGGCATCGCCCATGCGCATGACAGCACCCTTGCCAAACTGCTTTTCGATTTGCCCTAACGCTGCGCTCAGTGCCTTTTGTTTGTCATTTGCCGCCATGATCCCTTTCTCCCGGTTAACTGCTTGTAAGGTTAATAAGCTTTGCATCTAAACTGGGGCAGACTGTAGTCGCTACATTTTTCACTGTCAATACTTTTTATCACCTTAGCAATATTTACCATGTAATAATTTTTACTGGGACAACCTGCCTGATCCTCGATATACTCTCTAAAATTTACTGAAATACAACAAAAGGCAGTGGTTTCAATGGCCAAGATGCTAAATGACATCAAGTGGGGCGCCCAACAACGGCTCCAGCACATCGAGCTGATGGCTTATTACACTGGCATCATCACCCGCAGCGATCTCGCCCGCGCTTTTGCCATTTCCGATGCTGCCGCCACCAAAGATCTCAAGCTTTACAACGAGCTGGCTCCTGATAATCTGACCTACCGTCATAGCGTGTTTGGCTTTGTGCCTGGCGACAGTTTCCAGCCACAGTTCAGCAAGCTGGCTCCGGCCGAGGTGCTGCCAATAATCGCCGCCAATCTGGCCGCAGCCGGTGGCCCTTATGGCGAGCAACCGTTGTACGGCATTCCTGCCGAATCCCTGCCGTTGCCCGCTCGATTGCCAGAACGCGCCGTGCTGGCACAAATCCTGCGCGCCATCAAACAAGGCCGCAAGTTAGCGGTGAGTTACCACTCACTTTCAGAACGGGAAAGCGCGCAGGAGCGCGTGCTCGAACCCCACGCATTGGCAAACACCGGCCTACGCTGGCATCTACGCGCCTACAATGAGGAGACTTATGATTTTCGGGATTTTGTACTGTCACGCTTCACGGCAGCGCACATGCTGCCCGAGACAGCCGAGTCCAGCGCCCAGTACGACGACGACTGGAGCGAAATTGTGACTCTGCTACTCAGCCCTCACCCACAGCTCAACGAGCAAAAACGCACTCGTCTGCTTATCGATTATCAAAATGAAGGTGGCTTGATCGAAGTGCCGGTACGCCGTGCGCTCATTGGTTACCTGCTGCAACACCTGGCGGTGGACACCACAGCAGACCACAGCATGAACCCCAACGCTCATCAGTTGATTGTGCTCAACAGGGATGAAATCGAGCCTTTTGCGGGATGGGCATTTGCTTGAGAGCTGAGAAGCACTAGCCCTAAAGTCTTTAACCTAAATTAATCAATTGAATCGTAGCGAGAACGACTATAGCGCTGAAGATAGAAGACTTTTTCGGTTATTTTGGACGACAGCGTATCACCCATACGGTGAGTTCAAAATAGCACAAAAAGTCTTTTAGATTCTGTGCCATAGGCGTTCGCAGTAGATTCAACTGATTAATTTAGGTTTAATGTGAGTTTAAGCGCTAAATCACCCTGTTAAGTACTTTTTGCTGAAAACATTGTCATTCCAGCATGTTTTTAGCCGGAATCCAGGCGGTTTAACTCCCCGGAGAAGCATTTCAGTACATTGAGAGGCTATATTGTCGTGGCATTGACAAGTGGCGGGTTATAAACACAGAGATCACAGAGATCACAGAGGGCACAGAGTGTTTAGTGTTTTTCTCTGCGGCCTCTGCGTCTCTGTGATCTCTGCGTTTAAATACTCGGTGGTTTTTAAAAGTAGCGTGTTTTCAGCGCTTAATCCATATTTTAGTCTTTGCACAACGCCAACACACCCCGCAAGGCATGCTCTACCGTTTTTGCCCG
>WFQM01000299.1 GCA_015487095.1 Gammaproteobacteria bacterium
AGGTCGTTTGGCAAAAAATGAGGCAAAAGGTGCGACTGCCTATATTACGTTAGAGCCCTGTTGTCATCATGGCCGTACGCCGCCATGCAGCGATGCCCTGATTGCTGCGGGTATATCGCGAGTGGTAGTCGCCATGCAAGACCCGAATCCGCAAGTAGCAGGGCAGGGGTTGAGCCAACTTCAAAAGGCCGGTATCGAAACACACAGCGGTGTGTTGCAGACCCAGGCCGAAGCGCTGAATCCCGGTTTTATCAAACGCATGCGCACAGGCCGACCTTTTGTGCGCGGCAAAATGGCCATGAGTCTGGATGGCCGCACCGCCATGGCCTCGGGTGAAAGCCAATGGATTACCGGCGAAGACGCACGATGTGATGTGCATCGCTTGCGCGCCCGTAGTGCCGCGATTGTAACCGGCATTGGCACCGTACTGGCCGATGATCCTTCGCTGACGGTGCGTTTGGATGATGATGTGGAGCAGCCGCTACGGGTCGTGCTGGACAGTCGCCTGCAAATGCCGCCGACGGCAAAGATGTTGTCGTTGCCGGGTCGTACGCTAGTGTTGACGGTCACTACTGACGAACAAAAAGCCACCGCTTTGCGTGATGCCGGAGCAGAAGTTGAAGTGCTGGCGTCAGACAATGGTCGCCTGGATTTGCCAGCGGTGCTGGATTGTTTGGCCCGTCACGAAATCAACGAAGTGTTGGTAGAAGCCGGAGCAACTTTGTGTGGAGCCTTCCTGCAAGCGGAGTTGTTCGATGAACTGGTTATTTATATGGCCCCCCTGTTTATGGGCAGCGAGGCTCGCGGATTGTTGAATCTGCCCGGCGTGGAAAAAATGAGCCAAGTGACCCAACTCAAAATAATTGATATGCGTGCTGTCGGAAATGATTGGAGAATGATCGTAAAATGCAGGTAGAGAATTTCGATCTAAGTAAAACCATTGTGGCCTCGGCCAGTCAATTTTCCAAGGCGGCTATTGGTGATCGTTCAGGAAAAAAACATGCCCAGATTTGTGCGACTGGCAGTAATAACGTAGAAGAGTTTATGAACTACACCCGCGTATAATGGAGTTTTCTTATCGTGAGAGTTAACTTAGAATATTTAGCATCAATATTTGATGTGTTTTTAAATGCAGATACTGCACATATAAATTTATCTGATTTTGAAAATGCAGGAATTGAATTGTCAGGACAAGAAGGTCGATTTTGCGAAAAATTTGTGTTTCATATGCAAATAGCTATTGATAATCAATTGATTGGTTGTCGGAATGGTGCTGTATCTAATCTAAAGGATATTGGTGTTCGCCTAGGGCAGGGTGGCGGAGGATCAATAGTTGACGCACAAATAAGACTCACACAAAAAGGGCATGATTTCGCATCTACCCTCAACAATAAAGAAGTTTTAACTAAGTTGAAAGAGGAGTTTAAAGATGCACCTTTTAAAATTATTTTTGAAACTGGTCAAAAACTTTTACAACACTACGCGACAAAAAAACTGGATGATTTTCTCAAAAAAAATTAAAGGGGAGGTTTAAATAAAACCACTAAAAGAGGTCAAAGCCCTTTAAGTACAAAGGCATTGCTGTATTAAAGAGATTTTATAATGAATTAAAAGGCTCTTTCCAGGTTTTGACGACTACCCAACTGAGGCACGACTGGGGTTGTTGGATATGATTTTTAATGTGGGAATGACACGATTGAAAGGTCGATTTCCCAAGTTTTGTAAAGCGGTCAAGGAAAAAAACTGGGCTGCGGCGGCAGTGGAATCAAATCGTCCCGATATCCAGCCGCCTCGCAATAAATATGTCAGAGAGCTGTTCGAGGTTGTAGCCGAAAATGTATCCACCGAAAATCGAAATGCAAACCCATAAATCTATATGAGAATCAGTCGATGAATCTTCAAAATACTGTTTTATTGTTTGGCATTTTGCTTATAACAGCATGCACTGCTAAAGGCACTTCATCATTAACGAAGGTCTACCCAGTACAATGGTTTCCCGTTTCTCTTATGGCGCAATGGGGGGAAAAGACTCCGATATATGATCAGGAAGACATACAGGCATTGTTAGATAAACCCTGGGAGTATCCTTTCAAACTTATTAATTTCCAAACACAAGAGGTGTTTAGTGCGGATCGTTGTAGCCAAATTCTCCCGGATATCAGGCAAATAGGAACCGATCTCCCCTATGAGTCTCGCCCTTATCTGTATCAGACCGCCATGTGTGTTGCTGCGGAGTCTATTGCCAAAGCGCGTCCCGCCCAATATAGCGCCTTGTCTGATTTTAAGTTGGATGCCGACTTTCCACATCAGGCACCGAAAAATATGGCGTTAATGATTTCTCTTTCCGAAACAGAACGGGTTTTACAGGATGACGCAATTGTGAGCTGGGCTCAGGCAGAGGCGGTAAAATTTGTTTCAAAGGAGGGCGAGTATCAGGCCAAATACGCAATGGAAGGTGCTTCTCAAGAAATATCACTTATTGCACGCGGTGATTTTAATCACGACAATATTGAAGATCTGTTACTTTACGCACAAGCTCATGTTGCTGGTGGAACTTACACGGCATTCAGGCTTTTTTGGGTCACAAAAATAGATGTCAACAACCCGATTACCCTTGTCAGGGAATATTCGCGAGCTTATTAGAAAATCCAGGGTATGTTAGTTAACATTTTTTAGTGTTTTTATTGAGTACTTGATTTATATGTTTACCGGAATAATAGAAGCTGTTGGCGAAATTCGTGACCTGACTCCATGCGGTGGTGATCTGCGTGTGGTGGTGGGTTGTGGTGATCTCGATATGGGAGCGGTTGCTCTGGGCGACAGCATTGCAGTGAACGGTGTTTGTCTGACCGTTGTCGAATTTAACACGAGCAGTTTTACCGCAGACGTTTCTTCCGAAACGGTGGCCTGCACCACCGTGGCCGGTTTTACCGTGGGTACTTCAGTGAATCTGGAAATGGCCATGCTGCCGACGACACGGTTGGGCGGGCATCTGGTGAGCGGGCATGTGGATGGTGTGGGTGAAATCAAACGCCGCTGGAGTGATGCGCGCTCTGAACGTTTCTGCATTCAGGCGCCGGATGAACTGGCTAAATACATTGCCGCCAAAGGGTCAATTTGTGTGGACGGCATCAGCCTTACGGTCAACGCCGTGGATGGTAATGAATTTGAATTAAATATCGTGCCACATACTTTGACTGCCACTACCATGGGTAATTATCAGGCCGGGCAGAAAGTGAATCTGGAAGTGGATATTATTGCGCGTTATCTGGAGCGTTTGTTGTCTTCCTCTGCGGATTCTGCAAGCTCGGGTGTTACCCGTGAACTGCTGGAAAAGCGGGGCTTTTTTTAAGATAGTTTGAGTATTGGAAATATATGGATACAACACTGAACAGTATTGAAGAAATCGTTGCTGATATGCGTGACGGCAAGATGGTCATCCTTATGGATGACGAAGATCGTGAAAACGAAGGCGATCTGATTATGGCCGCTAGCTTGGTGCGTACCGAAGACATTAATTTCATGGCCCGTCACGGGCGTGGGCTGATTTGCCTGACCCTGAGTCAAAAGCGTTGCGAACAATTGCGCCTGCCGTTGATGGTTAATGATAACAATGCTGCCTATGCCACCAATTTCACGGTTTCCATTGAAGCTGCCGAAGGGGTGACCACGGGCATTTCGGCGGCGGATCGCGCCGTGACGGTGCAGGCGGCAGTGGCGGAAAATGCCCGCCCGGAAGATATCGTACAGCCGGGGCATATTTTCCCCATCAAGGCGCAGGCTGGTGGTGTGCTGACCCGCGCGGGCCATACCGAGGCCGGTTGTGATCTGGCACGGCTGGCCGGGCTGGAGCCTGCGTCGGTGATTGTGGAAATTCTCAATGAAGACGGCAGTATGGCGCGCCGTCCTGAGCTGGAAAAATTTGCGGCTGAGTTTGATCTCAAAATTGGTACCATTGCTGACCTGATTCGTTATCGATTGGAAAACGAGCGCAGTGTTGAGCGTGTTTCCGAATGTGAGTTAAAAAACGACATTGGCAGCTTTCGCCTGGTGACATACCGTGACCGGCTTGACGGTGGTGTGCATTTTGCGCTGGTGAAGGGACAGATCAAACGTGATCAGCCTGCGCTGGTGCGGGTACACATGCCGCATTATCTCGCTGATGTGCTGGGCATGCAGCGCTCGGACGTGAGCTGGCCGCTGGAAAATGCCATGCGTTACATTCATGAGGCCGGTGAAGGTGTTATTGTATTGCTGGGGCAGTCGGAAGGGGAAAACGAATTATTGAACCGTATTACGCATTATCAGGCGGAAGATGCGGGCGAGATTGCGCTCAGGCGTGAGTCCAACCCTGATTTGCGGACTTATGGTGTCGGTGCGCAAATATTGCTGGATCTGGAAGTGCGAAAAATGCGGGTGCTCAGTGCGCCTAAACGCATGCA
>WFQM01000300.1 GCA_015487095.1 Gammaproteobacteria bacterium
TAAACATCAGGAATCAGTAGAGACGCTTGCGGCGCGTGATATCCCGGGAAGTCTTTTTCAGCTGGCGCTTAACCGCAGCAGCCATTTTACGTTGGCGGGCCTGGGTAGGCTTTTCGTAAAATTCACGACGACGCACTTCAGTGAGTACACCGGCTTTTTCACAAGAGCGCTTGAAACGACGCAGTGCGATATCAAAGGGCTCATTTTCTCTTACACGAACATTCGGCATTGGTTTTCCAATCCTTTTACAGTAAACATACTTTGCGATACATTCTTTCTTTACTTTGCGGTGCCACAGGACACGAAGACCCAGCCAACGCAGCGAGCCGGGAATTCTAGTCATTTACACGCACAAATGCAAAGTATCCGACCAAAAACTCCCAATTAGAGTACAGAAAAGTGTCTTATCGAACCCCATCCCTGACTTTAGGCATCGAAACTTCCTGCGACGAAACCGGTATCGCGCTTTACCATAACGAACATGGGCTGCTCGCCGATGCTCTTTATAGTCAGATCGAACTGCATGCGGATTACGGCGGTGTGGTGCCGGAACTGGCCTCCCGCGACCATGTGCGCAAGACCCTGCCGTTAATTCAACAGGTACTCAACGACGCAGGTTGCAACAAAAAAGATATCACCGGCGTTGCCTATACTGCCGGACCAGGGCTGGTGGGCGCACTATTAGTAGGCACCAGCATCGGTCGCAGCCTGGCTTGGGCCTGGGACATACCGGCGGTGGCAGTGCATCACATGGAGGGGCACCTGCTGGCTCCATTACTGGAAGAAAACCCACCGGCATTTCCCTTTATCGCCCTATTAGTTTCCGGTGGACACACTTTACTGGTAGAGGTAAACGGCGTGGGACAGTACACCATTCTCGGAGAAACCCTCGACGATGCTGCCGGGGAGGCCTTCGACAAGACCGCCAAACTGCTGGGACTGGATTACCCCGGCGGCCCTGCTCTGGCGAAGCTGGCAAAACAAGGCAACCCGAAGCGCTTCCATTTTCCGCGACCCATGACCAACCGTCCCGGGCTCGATTTCAGCTTCAGTGGACTCAAGACCTTTGCCATCACCACATTACGCGACAACACTGCGGACAACATAAACCCGCAGCAAACTCGCGCCGACATCGCTCGCGCCTTTGAAGACGCTGTCGCAGAGACCTTTGCCATCAAATGCAAACGTGCGCTGCAACAGACCGGATTAAAGCGGCTGGTAATTGCCGGGGGTGTCAGTGCCAATCACACCTTGCGGGAGCGACTTTCCCAACTTGCGGAAAAAGAAGGCTTTGAAACTTTTTATCCTCGCCCTGCGTTCTGTACCGATAACGGTGCGATGATCGCCTTCGCCGGCTCATTGCGGCTGGCAACAGGGCAGAAGCAAGGCAAACACTTTGGCGCACAACCCCGCTGGCCCATTGATACGTTAACCCCAACCTAAAAATCACCGACCAATAGCCAGACAAAAAAAGTGGGGGCCGATGGCCCCCACTTTCAGTATTCTTCCAACGATAATGAAAAATACGTTTAGCTGGTCATATCTTTCATTTTTTTCAAGGGTAAAACCTTAACCACTGTGCGTGCTGGCTTGGCTTTGAAAATAGTATCTTCGCCAGTAAAAGGATTAACACCCTTGCGTTTTTTGGTCGCGGGCTTACGCACAGTTTTTATCTTGAGAAGACCCGGCAGGGTAAATGTACCAACGGCATTCTTTTTGATGTGACCATTGATGACATCTGACAAAGCCTCAAACACCTTGACTACATCTTTCTTGGAGAGTTCAGTGACCTCCGCAATATTGGCAAACAATGCTGTTTTTGTCATCGGCTCTTTGATTGCAGACACGCGCTTTGCGGGCGCTGCCTTTTTTGCGGCTTTCTTTTTCGCGGCTTTCTTCTTTACTGCTTTCTTCTTTACCATTTGCACTCTCCCGGTTGGGTAATTACTTGAGTATGATTAATTTTTTGATGAACAGAATCCGGTTTACGGCCGAGCAATACTGTTAACAAACCGACCTTCATCGATTTGCCCTGTTTTATAGACTCTTTTGGCGTTTTAAGCAACGCCACAAAAACATTTTTCAATTTTTTTTCGTGCTATCACACCATTCAACAGCTACTATGGCACTCACATGAAAATAAATTAATGCTCATTTGGCATATACCTATACTCATAGGTGACTGAGATTCAAGTGTTAAGTGTGTGTCATATTCATTCCGCAGCACCACCAAAAGTAGGTGCTTTTAGGCGAAAACCGGCACCCTTGGACCAGGCAGAATGATGCGCAATAACAGATCTGCTGCAAGAAATTCTACGGTGCTGTGGAATGAAAAGAGCGTATAATCAATACCTCAATCGCAATAGGTCTACCAGCCAACACGCACCTCAAAAATGGGAAAGGGCTCACCATGAGCGAAAAACCCCCTCAAAAGAAAACACTACGCACCAAGCCGGAAGTGCTGCATTCAGAAATCATTGCGCGCACCAATATCTTCCGAATTGAGCGACGCGACCTGCGTTTTTCCAATGGCACCGAGGTTCGTCATGAGCGATTGGTCGGTTCTGAACACGGTGCTGTGCTTATTGTTCCTATGCTCGATGACAACACAGTATTACTGATTCGCGAATACGCCACGGGCGTTCATCGCTACGAATTGGCCCTACCCAAAGGACGCATTGAGGCCAACGAACCCCTGCTTAAAGCTGCAAATCGTGAAATCATGGAAGAAATCGGCTACGGTGCCCACAAACTTCAGCACTTCACCAGCCTGACGGTCGCGCCGGGATACCTCAGCCATGAAACACATATTGTGTTGGCGGAAGACCTTTACGAAGAGCAACACGATGGAGACGAACCTGAAAAAATAGACGTCATACCCTGGCGGCTGGATGCCTTGCCCGAACTGTTAAAACAAAAGGAATGTACAGAAGCACGCAGCATTGCTGCTTTATTTATGGTGCAAGCACACTTGGCAACGCGAACCGCGTAACATGCTTCCACTCTTATTTCCGTAGCGGCAGGGGAACATATTGTGAGCAGTGAATTAATCGACGACATTATCAAGCTGGCAATTGTGGCGGGACACCGCATCCTGGAAATTTATAATACCGATTTTGGCGTCGAACAAAAATCCGACAACACCCCCCTCACTGCCGCTGACATGGCCGCTCACCATATTATTATCGATGGCCTTGGCCAACTGACCCCGAACATTCCTGTTCTTTCGGAAGAATCTGCCACTATTCCCTTTGCGAAACGCACCCAATGGCAACGCTACTGGCTTGTGGACCCTCTGGACGGTACTCGTGAATTCGTTAAGCGCAATGGTGAGTTTACCGTTAACATCGCACTGATCGACAATCACGAATCAGTGCTCGGCGTTGTTTATGCCCCCGTTACCGGCACTACCTATTATGCTGCACGTGGCATGGGCGCGTTCAAAAAAACCCTAGGGGACACGAGTAATAACGGAAGCAAAACCATTGCCATTCACACCCGGCGCAAAACTGTCGGCAACACCGTTATTGCCGGCAGTCGCTCACACCGCGGCGGTTCGCTGGAAGCCTTTCTGCAAAAAGTCGGCGATTACGAGATAATCAGTATGGGCAGTTCGCTGAAATCCTGTCTGGTGGCTGAAGGTCACGCCGATATCTATCCGCGCCTGGGGCCCACCTCGGAATGGGAC
The DNA here is from genome assembly GCA_015487095.1 of Gammaproteobacteria bacterium. Classification (GTDB taxonomy): domain Bacteria; phylum Pseudomonadota; class Gammaproteobacteria; order SZUA-152; family SZUA-152; genus SZUA-152. Next base: position 3,689 of record WFQM01000300.1, read on the forward strand.
ACCGCCGCCGCACAATGCGTAGTGGAAGAAGCTGGTGGACGTATTACCAATACCGATATGCGGCCTCTGCGGTACAATACCAAGGATGAGCTATTGAACCCTTATTTTCTGGTGATTGGTGACCCTGATTTTGACTGGGCTCAATATCTGTAACAATATTGCGTTATTATTTACCTCCCCTGAAACCTTAACAAGCAAGGAAACAATGTGAAAAATCCACTATTATTCAGCGGCCTCGCCGCCATTATTGCTCTGCACAGCACCGCCATCAGTGCAGCAAAACCTGACACCGACAAAGAAAAATTCAGTTATGCCATTGGCTTCCAGATCGGCCAGGGATTTAAACGTGACAGCCTGGAAATTGATACCAACGCTATGTCGCAAGCCATCAACGACGTACTGGGCGACAAAACACCACAACTAAGTACCGATGAAATGCGTGCCGCCATGGAATCAGCACAGCAAAAAATGCTGGCTGCGCGCGCAGCCAGTGGCGAAAAGGCCAAGGCTGCTGGCGAAGCCTACCTTGCCGCCAATAAAAAGAAAAAAGATGTCATTACCCGTGACAGCGGGCTGCAATACAAGGTCATCAGCATGGGCAAAGGCAAACAACCCGCTGCCGACTCGTCGATTACTGCTCACTATAAAGGCACTTTGATTGATGGCAGTGAATTCGATAGCTCTTATAGTCGGAACCAACCAGCCACATTTAACGTTAACCAAGTCATCCCTGGCTGGAAAGAAGTGCTGCCATTGATGCATGAAGGTGATAAATGGCAGGTGTTTATTCCAGCCGAACTGGCCTACGGCGAGCGCGGCTCTGGCGGCATCATTGGCCCCAATGAAGCATTGATTTTTGAAATCGAATTGATCAAAGTCAACTAGCCAGAAGCCTGTCGAATTTAGGATAACTCGTGAAATATCCAGGCTGAAGTTTCATTCGCCACAGACATGAGCGCCAACACCTTTTCAGCACAGCAATTGTTTTTGCAACGGCTACTAAAGGTGTTGCGCGTTCACCCTGCTGGCATCAGTGAATACGAACTGATCCGCGCACTGGGCTCTGCTGGTGAATCTCATTTTGATACCGACTGCCTTCGCGATAATCTATCATTGTTTCAAACGCATTTTTTTCTTTTTCACAACCTTTACCAATTGCACGACCAACTGTGGCACAACGATGGAACCCACCTTGAAATCAGCCCATTGTGTATACAGCTACTACCCGCTAAAAACACCCCCCGCCCAGCATTATCCGTACACAATCCACTACGCGACTATTACCTGAACATTGACAACCTGAACAACACCGACGCCAATGATATCGAACTGTTACTGGAGAAATTCTGGCAGCGCTTTGTACACAATGACGACCGACACAATGCGTTGGAGGAATTGGGATTAAACGACCCTGTTGATTGGCCAACGATTAAAACCCAACATCGACGACTGGTCATGGAGCACCACCCTGATCGTGGCGGCGACAAACAACGCTTGCAAGCCATCAATGCGGCAATGGATGTACTGACGCGAAATGGTCGCCATTAAAAAGGGGCATCAAAATGTCATTAAGGATCGCTCGAACACTAACTGTGGCTTTTTGGTTGGGTAAAGAGTAATACAGGCTGAAAGGGCTGATGTTCTTCCCTTGACCTTTTGGTGGAACCGCTACGCTTGTTCCACCCTACGGCTTTACCTTGTGTTTGAGGAGACGGAACAAACAAACTACTCTCCTGATTCTGACCTGGATTATGAATACGCCAACGTCAGTAATGTAATGTACGCAGGTAGGGTGGAACAAGCGTAGCGGTTCCACCAGAGTCTTGTGCATGCCCAAA
>WFQM01000301.1 GCA_015487095.1 Gammaproteobacteria bacterium
GCCCCGCCGAACCATTCTATGGTTGTCACAATTTCATTGGTCAACAGTTGTGACGATACCGCGCCTGCCACCAGTTCAAACAATAAAATCACCGCTGAACGATGTACCGGCATTTTTTCCACGCCGTAAATCAGCGCCAGTGAAGCACCGAGAATACCAAGACCACCCAAGACCACTGCGCCGATCCAGGCACCGCTGGAAATCGCTGGCAGTGGTGCCTGTGTGATCAATAACCAGATTCCGGCCACAACCACTACCCCCCACCAGGTCACCGCAGCTTTGATGGTGGTGGGCATATGTTTTAATCGCCGCACCGCTACATTGGAAAACGAAAAACCGATACCCGCGCTGATCGCCAGCCAATCGGCCTGGTCCTGCGGCCAGGGAAATCCCATCTGTGGATTCCACAGCATCAGTAACGCGCCAAACATGGCCACCACTAATGTGGCGAGACCAAAACGCGAAGGCCGCTCTCCCAACCACCACCATGCCAGCAGGGTGCTCCACAGTGGCGACAGGTAAAACAACAGCAATACACGCACTACATTGCCATCCAGTATGGCGAGCACAAACGCCGTATTCAGCCAGCCATTGGCCAGCGCAATGAGCAACAACAGACCGGGTTGTTCCCATAGCACGCGACGGTGTGGCCATGCCAGCCATAACCCCGGTAACGCTGCCACGGTGAAAATCACCCAGGTCGTCCACAGTCCGCTGAGACCTGCTGCTTCCAGCAGACGCAGCGGATACCACACCACGCCCCAAAAAGTGGCAGCCCACAGCAATAATAATACCGGACCCATTGTGCTGACTTTCAATGCGTTAGCCCCCAAAGCCATGAGTCCTGTTATCGTTTTTCATGCATATTCCCTTTGATTTGTCGCGGTGTACCCACTCTCGTTCTCCGGTATACTACACGGCTTGTTTTTCCTGGCCTTGAATTAATAAAGCGAACATGAACCCAGACCTCCATCGGCTACATCCGTACCCGTTCGAAAAGCTGCGGGCATTGAACGACGGTATCGTCCCGCCTGCACACAAATCACCCATCATGCTGTCCATCGGTGAGCCGAAACATGCTGCGCCGGATTTTGTGCTGACGGAAATGACCGCGCAATTGCGAGGGCTTGAAAATTATCCGCTCACCAAAGGCACGCTGGCGTTGCGTGAAGCCGTTGCCCGCTGGCTGTCGCAGCGTTTCGATATTGCCACGAACCTGCTCGATCCCGAGCGACATATCCTGCCCGTCAACGGTACTCGCGAAGCGTTGTTTGCTTTTGCTCAGGTGGTGATAAATCGCAGCCCGGATCATGGCAAGGGTGCTGTGGTGATCATGCCCAATCCGTTTTACCAGATTTATGAAGGGGCAACCATTTTGGCGGGTGCGGAGCCGTGGTTTCTGAACACGTCGGAAGATACCGGCTTCGTGCCCGACTTTGATACGGTACCCGTTGAAACCTGGCAGCGCTGCCAGCTGATTTACCTGTGCTCCCCGGATAACCCGACCGGTGCAGTCATCCGTGAAACCGCTCTGCGCCAACTCATTGCCCTGGCCGACGAATATGATTTCATCATCGCCTCCGATGAATGTTATTCGGAAATTTATTTTGACGAAGCCGAGCCCCCCGTCGGCCTGCTGGAAGTCGCCGCAAAAATGGGCCGTGATGATTTTAAACGCTGCGTGGTCTTTCACAGTCTGTCGAAACGCTCCAACCTGCCGGGGCTGCGCTCCGGATTTGTGGCGGGTGATGCGGAAGTGATGGCAAAATTTCTGCTCTACCGCACTTATCATGGCTGCACCATGTCCATCCCTACACAAGCCGCCAGCATCAAAGCTTGGGATGATGAACAACACGTCGCAGACAATCGTACACGTTACCGTGAAAAATTTGCTGCGGTGCTGGAAATACTGTCACCTGTGCTGGACGTACAACGGCCTGATGCGGGTTTTTATCTGTGGGTAAAAACACCTGATATTAGCGGAGTCAATGATGAAAGCTTTGCCCGCGACTTGTTTGCCTTGCAAAACATCACGGTGGTGCCTGGGCGCTATCTGTCACGCGATACGCTCGGCACTGATGGAAAAACGGTCAACCCCGGCACCCACCGGATACGCATGGCGCTGGTGGCACCGCTGGAAGAATGTATTGATGCTGCGCAACGTATTCGCAGTTATGTAGAAACACTGAAACATCCATAAATTTATCTGTTTAATCTGGAGCAACAAACATGACCGACCTGAAAAAAGTCATCGAAGAAGCCTTTGAAAAACGTGCTGATATTACTCCGCGCAATGTAGACACCCACGTCAAGGAATACGTTACCGAAGCCATCCGTTTGCTGGATAGCGGTGAACTGCGTGTTGCTGAAAAAGTCGATGGTGACTGGGTCACCAATGAATGGCTGAAAAAGGCCGTGCTGTTGTCGTTCCGCATTGAAGATAACGAATTCATGAAAGGCGGCTTTGCCAATTATTTTGACAAAGTGCAATCGAAGTATGGCGATTACAATGCGCGCGATTTCCGTGAATCCGGTGTGCGCGTGGTACCTCCCGCCTCTGTGCGTACAGGTTCTTATATTGCACCGGGCGTAATATTAATGCCTTCATACGTGAATATCGGTGCTTACGTGGACAGCGGCACCATGGTGGATACCTGGGCGACAGTGGGCTCCTGCGCACAAATTGGTAAAAACGTACATCTCTCTGGCGGCGTGGGTATCGGTGGTGTACTGGAACCTTTACAGGCTTCACCCACGATCATCGAAGACAACTGCTTCATCGGTGCGCGCTCGGAAGTGGTGGAAGGTGTCATCGTCGAAGAAGGTTCGGTTATTTCCATGGGTGTGTACATTGGTCAAAGCACCAAAATTTATGATCGTGAAACCGGTGAAGTTACCTATGGTCGCATCCCTGCCGGTTCCGTGGTGGTCTCTGGTAACCTGCCTTCCAAAGATGGCAGCTATTCATTGTATTGCGCAGTCATTGTGAAAAAAGTGGATGATAAAACCCGTGGCAAGGTAGGTATTAACGAGCTGCTGCGTGGCATTTAACCGAGACTGTTAAAGGTATCCTGAAACACATGACAACAATCTACGGCATTAAAAACTGCGATACCGTGCGCAAGGCCCGCAAGTGGCTGGAGGCACATGCGGTCGATTACACATTTCACGATGTGCGCAGTGATGGTCTGGATAAAAAAGACCTGTCTGCCTGGGTAAAGTCCGTCGGCTGGGAGGCATTACTCAACCGGCGTGGCACTACCTGGCGACAATTACCTGATGAAGATAAAGCAGCTATCAACGAAGCTAATGCCATCCAACTGATGTTAGCTCAGCCGACCCTGATTAAACGTCCTGTGTTAGCGCATAACAAAAGTATTCATGTGGGTTTTAAACCTGCGGATTATGAAGCTGTATTCAACCTGAACCCGTAGGGTCATGGCCGTCAGGTTAAGCAAGCTTGTTCATTATCGATAATGAACACTTTTATTAATCCATCGTTTGAGAGCGATAATAATAGAGTGTATGCAAGATCATGGTGGAACCGCTGCGCTTGTTCCACCCTACCAGAGTAGTGGCTGGAGCTAGGATGTTGATAGTGGAGTAGGCTGGAACAAGCGTAGCGGTTCCACCATGACTTTATCAATAATGAACACGCTTGCTTAACCTGACGGCTATGCCCGGGTGGGCATGTTTTTTTGCCCACCCTACAGATAATGATAAATAGCCAGACTGTTAGTGATAACAACAGAGATTTTTAAATATGATAAATCAAACAGAATCCGCCACGCTGGCACTGGCCAAAGACCTGATCTCCCGTCGTTCGGTGACTCCCGAAGATGCCGGTTGCCAGGAATTGATGATCGCACGCCTTGAAGCACTGGGTTTTGTCATCGAACGCCTGCGCTTTGATGATGTCGATAATTTCTGGGCACGGCGTGGCACCAGCGCCCCGCTCTATGCTTTCGCCGGACACACCGATGTGGTGCCTACCGGCCCGGAAGCACAATGGCAATCTCCGCCCTTTGAGCCCACCGTTATCAACGGCATGTTGTATGGCCGTGGTGCAGCGGACATGAAAGGCAGCCTCGCAGCCATGGTTACGGCCTGCGAACGTTTCGTGGCAGCACATCCTGACCACACCGGCTCCATTGGCTTTCTCATCACCAGTGATGAAGAAGGCCCGTCCATTAACGGCACCGTGAAGGTGGTCGAACACCTCGAATCTCGCGGTGAAAAAATGGACGGCTGTCTGGTGGGAGAACCTTCCAGCACGGATCTGGTGGGAGATGTTATTAAAAATGGCCGTCGCGGCTCACTGGGCTGCACCCTCACCGTCCACGGCGTACAGGGTCACGTCGCCTATCCACATTTAGCGGACAACCCGATTCATCGCATCGCCCCCTTGCTGGCCGAACTGTGCGCGCAGGAGTGGGATCAGGGCAATGAATTTTTTCCGGCAACCACGTTCCAGATTTCCAACATCAATGCGGGAACCGGTGCCACCAATGTGATTCCGGGGGATGCCGTGGTGGTGTTTAATTTTCGGTATTCCACGGAAGTCACGCACGAGCAGTTACAGCAGCAGGTGCAGGCTATCATTGATCGGCATAACCTGAATCACACCATCCGTTGGAATCTCTCCGGTAAGCCTTTTTTAACCGCCAGCGGTGCGCTTGTGGATGCAGCCAAAGCCGCCACGCAAAAAATTAATGGTGTTGCCGCAAAACTATCAACAGCGGGCGGTACTTCGGATGGTCGTTTTATTGCACCAACAGGCGCACAGGTCGTGGAGCTGGGGCCAGTGAATGCCACTATTCATAAAATTGACGAATGTGTGGCTGTGGAAGACCTGGAAAAGCTATCAGGCATGTATGAGCAAATGCTGGGATTGCTGCTCACATAAGCTCAAACAACCGGCCGACGGCCTTCCAGGTAAACATCTGCAATCTTGAGGAGTTGACATCCTGAGTGGACATGCAGGCCAGCAGTCCCTTGTCGCCAATGGGCAACAACACCACACAACCTGACTTGGAACGAATAAACATTTCTTCCAGCTCACCGTATTCGAGTTCTGACATGATTTTTTCACACATCAGTTGCAGCTCGATATACAAGGCACCCACTTTTTCAAAATCATCCACATTACCTTCATAAGCCAGTGCCAGACCATCAGGCATCACCACCATGGATAACAGTATCTGTGGATTCGTGTTATTCAGTTCTTTCAGAATTGATTCTATGGTTTCTTGTTCCAAGGAAGCGCCCTCAGTTCTTGCATTTGTTAGTCACCATTTATCGACTCCCATGCATCCCATAATAACATCGGCATAACAAGGCTATTCTTAAACAGGGAGTTGTAAAGGTATAAGCCTGAATGGACATCCAGGCAGGTTCAGTAATTTTATAAAATTCTATTCGTGCAGGAATTGTACGAATAATTCACAACAACCTGAGAATGGCGATTGTACCAGAAGTGGTTTTAGATTGTTGCTGCCAGCATTGCTGCGGTTTTTTTGGCTTCCATCAAAACCATGCCGAGATTGATGCCGGGTTTGGCCGACAATGCCAACACATGTGTGGTGCCAACATGCACCAACAACAACACACCTTTACTGCCATGCAGCAAGACCAGTTTCAATTCACCGCGCGCCAGCTCATTTGCCGTGCGGTCAGCCAGACCCAATAGTGCCGCGCACATGGCACCCAGTCGATCCGGGTCAACACCGTCACCCAATACCGAGGCAATGCTCATGCCATCACGAGACATCACCGCCGATGCTTCCATCTCCGGTGATTTTCCATTTAACGTCCTGAGTATGGGACGAATGATCTTGTCAACATTCTCTTTTTGAATATTTGCCATGCTCCCGGCCCTCCTTAATCGCACGCACTGTCACTTACGCTGTTAATATATTTCTATCTGTGTTGATATTAGCGGCAGCCCAAATACATTCTTCAGAAAATAGCATCAGAATATATTCAAACATATTCAGCTCTACAACTTGCTCTGAATAAACGGCTAATCAGCTATTATCGATATGACGCAAAATAGCATCGCGTATATCGTGCTTCGCAACATTCCTTTTAGTGGCGCTACGCGGTTCAATCAATCCGTCAACCTGGCGTTTTGCTGGCCCGGCAAGGCCTGTAGCAACAGCAGCACTGTAAAATGAGTATACCTCGGCCTTTTCGATATCCAGACTCATGGCAATATCATCCAGGGTACGCGGCTCCCCCACCCACAAAGAGGCGATGCGCATGCCGTGTGGTGTCGGTGGTAAACGGGGAAAATTCGGCCAGCAGCGTAAATAAAACAACCGGGATAAATCGGTGCCCACCGGCACTCGGCCACAAGCAGTACGCTGAGTTAAATCCCAAAGCAGGTAATCAATGGAGATGAATTGCAGCCCATCGACTTTGTCTGCGGCGGCTTCACTGCTCCCCGTATCATGATTAATTTCAAGCGTAAATTTTTCATTATTCCTGGCTGTGCTCAGCTGCTCAAGCTGATCATTGTCTAAATTACACAATGCCTGACCGCTATGCGGAAAAATCACAAGTTGCTGATCCTTCCCACACTGCACACTGATACTGCATTCACGCCCGGCACATTCTTTCAAGCAGGTAAGCAGGTGTCCCAATAAATAATCATCCGGGTTAAAACTGTTCGCAGTGTCCACCTGTGCGTCCGTGGACTGCGTGGGTTTTGGTGTCGTGCTTTGCGCAGTATTACTGACACTGCTCGCAGCGGTATCGCTTTCCGCCTCAGTGGATGCCCGCTCATATCTTGCTGCAAATTCGGCTGGCGATGGCAAACCAATCACCAGTCGTAAAATAGATTCCCACAACAAGCTTAACTTGGCAGGTTTGCTGATATAAACAGCGCCTTCAGCGGTGGATGGCGATTCAGAGAGGACAATGGCAGACAATTTTGGGAACTGCTGACGAAACGCTGCCCATGCACCTGTTTTACCGTCCAGATCAACAATGGCGAGATCAGCCTGTTCCCCTGATGCAACTTCGCAGCGTTCTTTGAACACTACCTTGAAGATGGTCGCCATTCTGATGACAGATCGTTCATCCATTCCGAGTAAAACAATCTTGATCGGCTTTCGCTCCTGCTTGTCCACTGTTTGCACCATTCTTGTGACGTTGCCTTTGTATGTCGCCAAAAAACCGGCTTTTTTCCATGTCATTTGATCAAGCAAAAGCAATATCGGCAAACATTTTGAGAAATTTACCCTTAATGCCTGATGTTACTCACTCGAATAATGAATCAATGACTGACGGTTTTTACATAACGCTACAATTCGTATTCTGGCTGAATATCAAAAGCTTTCGAACAATCGTTCCAGTGTATCGGGAGGTTATGTTGTCGTGGTACTGACAAGGGGTGTGTTATAAACGCAGAGGTCGCAGAGGGGCAAAGGACGCAGAGAAAAACACTAAAAATTTTGCGTCCTCTGCGTCTTTGCGGCCTCTGCGTTAAATACCCGGTGATTTTTAAAACAGATATTTTTAGCACTTAATTCACATTTGTGGCCTATATGAGTCATCAGCAATCTCTCCCGATTCAGAGACACCCTATTGTCTTTCCGCGCAAAAAGTCAGTACCCTGCGTGCGTGCATAATCTCTCTGGCCAAAAACTGATCTCGCTGGATCGCGCCCATGTCTGGCATCCCTACAGTGCCATGGGCAGCGAACATCCCGTTTACCCTGTGGTATCAGCTACAGGAGTGCGGCTGACCCTGGCCGATGGCCGGGAGCTGATCGATGGCATGTCGTCGTGGTGGTGTGCTATCCACGGCTACAACCACCCGGTGATGAATCGTGCATTGCAGGTGCAGATGGAAAATATGGCCCATGTGATGTTCGGTGGTCTCACTCATCCTCCTGCTATTGAGTTGGCGCAGCAGTTGGTGGCGTTAACACCGGAACCGCTGCAAACCGTATTTTTTGCCGACTCCGGCTCTGTGGCTGTGGAAGTCGCAATGAAGATGGCAATCCAGTATTGGCATGCCAAAGGCCAACCGGGCAAACAACGTTTTGTCACTCTTCGACACGGTTACCATGGCGACACTTTCGCTGCCATGTCGGTATGTGACCCGGTGACGGGCATGCATACACTATTCTCCGACGTACTCACCCAACAGTTTTTTGTGGATGCGCCACAGTGCCGGTTTGGCGAGCCCTGCACAGATGCGCACATCGCATCGCTGGTACAAATACTGGAAACTGAACACCAACACATCGCTGCACTTATTTTAGAGCCCATCGTGCAGGGTACTGGCGGCATGCGTTTTTATTCTGCCGATTATCTGAAAAAGGCACGCGCACTTTGTGATGAATACGGCGTGTTATTAATCTTCGATGAAATCGCCACCGGCTTTGGCCGCACAGGCAAACTGTTTGCCTGTGAATACGCCGATACGGCTCCCGATATTCTTTGTCTCGGCAAAGCACTCACCGGCGGTTACCTCACCCTGGCTGCTACTCTCGCCACAAATGATATTGCTGAAACCATTAGTGCGGGTGAACCAGGGCTGTTTATGCACGGCCCCACTTTCATGGCCAACCCTCTGGCTTGTGCCGCAGGTCTGGCCAGCCTGCAACTACTGCTCGACTCGCCCTGGCAACAAAACGTACAACGCATCGCACACGGCCTGGAGGCCGGGCTCGCCTCCTGCCGTTCGCTTGATCCGGTGGCGGATGTCCGTGTGCTGGGGGCCATTGGTGTGGTGGAACTGCACCATCCCGTCGAAATGAAAACCCTGCAACCACGATTCGTGGATGCCGGTGTCTGGGTGCGTCCCTTTGGCAAACTGATTTACCTGATGCCACCCTTTATTATTGAGGAGGAGGATCTCTCCACCCTCACCCAGGCTGTCACCGGTATCGTCGCAAACCTCTGAGTCGGTCCCACAACACCCTCTTCCACTTATTTCCTGTTTTTGCAGAATTTCTCCAAAAAAACCTCAAAATCCGGGAACCTGCCTTTAAATCCAGGAAAACGAACTACAATTAGCCAACGAATAAACCATTGGCTGAAGAAATTTGCATGGCCTCCCCTTATAGAAGCCTGTCCGGGAATGTAAAGTCATCGCGCGTAACCGGGCAGCCTCGCTGACAAGGAAAAAGCACACGATGAAAATAGCCCAGGTTTCCCCTCTTATCGAAAGCGTACCTCCCCGGCAGTATGGTGGTATTGAGCGCATCGTTTCCTATTTGACAGAAGAACTGGTGGCTCAGGGCCATGATGTCACTCTGTTTGCCAGCGGAGACTCGGTAACCTCGGCACGACTCATCGCTCCCTGCAAACACGCCTTGCGGCTCGATGCCTGCCAAGAATTAGCGGCACACCATCTGATCATGTTTGAAGAACTTTACCGACGGGCGGCTGACTTCGACATCATTCACTTTCATACCGGTTATCAACATTTCCCCCTGGGACGCCGATTAACAACACCACACATCACCACCCAGCATGGCCGTCTGGATATCGCGGAACTGGAAGGGCTGAATCGTGAATTTCATGAAATTCCCGTGGTCTCCATTTCTGACTCGCAACGCGAACCCCTACCCTATGCCAACTGGCAAGGCACGGTCTACAACGGCTTGCCCCTCGACCTCTACCAATATCGCGCCAAAGCGGAGGATTATCTGGCCTTTCTGGGGCGTGCTTCCCCGGAAAAAGGCATCGATGAAGCTATCAACATTGCCCGGCAGACGGGCCGCAAATTAAAAATTGCCGCCAAGGTCGATCTGGTGGACAAACATTATTTTGCGAAAACCATTCAACCATTATTGAAGCAGTCTGGTGTCGAATTCATTGGCGAGATTAACGACATGCAAAAACAGGAATTCCTCGGCAACGCCAGCGCCTTGCTGTTTCCCATCAGCTGGCCGGAGCCCTTTGGTCTGGTGATGACCGAGGCGATGGCCTGCGGCACGCCGGTGATCGCCTATAATCGCGGCGCAGTACCCGAAATAATAGAACATGGGGTCAGCGGCTTTATCGTCAACACACAGCGAGAAGCCATTAACGCCATCCACCGGCTGGACAGCATCGACCGGCAACAATGCCGCCAGGTTTTTGAACAACGTTTCTCATCACAGCGCATGACCCAAAGTTATCTGCGCCTGTACGAGCAACAAATCCGCCAGCATCAAAAAGATGAGCTGCACAAAAAACGCCTTGAAACCACAAGCCACACCCTACAAAATCTGATCACAACCACTGATGACACGTTAACAACCGCTGTCACTTTCACTGATCGGACAAGCAGCCTGTGAGCGATAACGAGGAGGCTATCCAGACCAGCAGTTGCTCACTGGATGACCGCACCCTGGTACTCAAACACGGCAACAGTTTTGCTGTGTTTGATCGCTACGGCGACATTCATGCTCAGGGGCACAGTGAACAGGGAATTTACCATCAGGACACCCGGTTTTTGTCGCAGCTGGATCTGCGTCTGGCCGATGGCCGCCGTCCGGTACTGTTGAACTCAACGCTCAAACAAGACAACAGTCTGCTTACCGTTGATCTGACTATCCCGGAAATAGTCAACGACGCAAACACACCCATAGTGCGTATTGATACCGTGCATGTGTTTCGTGCCAAACTGCTTTACCAGGACACCTGCTACGAACACCTGCGACTGTGCAACTACGGTGCCACGACTATCAACCTCCCCTTCGTACTGGCCTTCGATGCCGACTTCGCCGACATTTTTGAAGTACGCGGCAAGCAACGTGAAGCACGCGGCCATTGCCTGCCCGTGGAGGTGGATGGAGAACAACAAACCATCACCCTGGCGTACACCGGTCTGGATAAAGTCACCCGCCACACCTATATCCAGCTGGAGAATGCCAATGCCAGTATCAGCAATAACAACGCCCACTTTGAAGTGGCACTCGCCCCCGGCGAAGACAAAGACATCTATATCAATATCCAGTGTGACGCGAACCAGAATGCCCTCCCCATCAGCAACTACTTCGATATCCTGCAAAAATTATCAGGTGAATTAAAAACAGCACGCGAAAACCACTGTGCCATTCATACCTCCAACGAGCAATTCAACGACTGGCTGAACCGCTCGCAGGTGGATCTCAATCTGCTCATCAGCGACACACCTTACGGCCCCTACCCTTTTGCCGGTGTACCCTGGTTCAGCACACCGTTTGGACGTGATGGCATTATCACCGCTTTGCATTCGCTGTGGATCAACCCCAACACCGCCCGTGGCGTACTGGCTTTTCTTGCCGCCAATCAGGCCACCGAAATTGATCCCTTGCGTGAAGCCGAACCCGGCAAAATCCTGCACGAAACCCGTGGCGGCGAAATGTCCACACTGGGTGAAGTGCCCTTTGCGCAATATTACGGCACCATTGATGCAACACCGCTGTTTGTCGTGCTGGCGGGTGCTTATTATCAACACACGGGGGATCGCACTTTTATTGAATCCATCTGGCAAAACATCGAAGCCGCACTGGACTGGATTGATAACTACGGTGACAAAGATGGTGACGGTTTTTTTGAATATGCCAGCCAAAATGAAAAAGGCCTGTCACAGCAAGGTTGGAAAGATTCCGACGACTCGATATTTCACGCCGATGGCAGTGCCGCTAGCGGAGCCATCGCTCTTTGTGAAGTTCAGGCTTATGTTTATGATGCCTGGTGCTGCGCCGCAAAACTCTACTTGGCGTTAGACAAACACAGCAAAGCCGAAGCACTGGAGAAAAAGGCACGCGCCTTGAAAAAACATTTCAACCATGTCTTTTGGTGTGAGGAACTGGGTACCTATGCACTGGCATTGGACGGTGACAAACGCCTCTGCCAAGTACGCTCCTCCAATGCCGGGCATACCCTGTTCAGCGGCATCGCCACCCGGCAACACGCCCGACGTACCGTTGAAACCCTGTTAGACAAAACCAGTTATTCCGGCTGGGGAGTACGCACCATTGCCACTACCGAAAAACGTTACAATCCCATGTCGTATCACAATGGAGCCGTCTGGCCTCATGACAATGCCATGGTCGCTCTGGGCTTTGCCCGCTACGGCTACCGCAAAGAAACCGCGCAAATACTCACTGGCCTGTTTGAAGCCAGCCTGTTTCTTGACCTGCGACGTATGCCGGAATTATTTTGCGGATTTCTCAAACGCAAAGGTGAAGGTCCAACACTTTACCCGCTGGCCTGTGCGCCACAAGCCTGGTCCAGCACCGTGGTATTTGCCCTGTTACAAGCCTGCCTGGGCATAGAAATAAGCAACACCCCACAAGCACAAATTATTTTTTGCAAACCCTGGCTCCCCCCCTGGCTGGATTCCCTGGAAATCAAAAAACTCACTGTAGGTACTGCATCGGTTGATGTTTTTCTTCAGCGTTACGACAACGACGTGGGGGTTAACGTTTTGCGACGGGAAGGTAATATCAAAGTGACTGTGGTGAAATAAAGGCCTGGAACTTTGATTCCCCTGCTGAAGGACTTTAAAGGAAACTCATAAATAACATTCGAGCCGGGCAACCGGTTTTTCTTACAGCAAGATCAAGATGTTCAGGAAGATATTTGCAAGCACGAATCAGAACGCCAAATTGTAACATCGGGATCGCGGTCAGGTAGAGTTAGGTGCTGTTGATATTTTCTACAACAACGTAAGAGAAAAAATCGACAATCGATCAGAAAAAAGAGGTCATTGCTTGATATTGCATAATAAGCAAACGAGTATTATGTAATGTCAGACAGTGGCCTCTTTATGCTCACCGACTAAACCAAATAATACACTCCCGTACATATCTCACACATCTTCTTCATGCTATCAAGCATCAGGCTTCATTACGGATTTTCGTGATTTCTTCGATGTATTCACCTCCCCATTTTTGAAGCGCTTCAAGAATAGGAGTGAGCGTCAGCCCGAAATTTGTCAGGGAATATTCTACTTTGGGTGGAATTTCCTGGAATATTTCCCGGTGTACAATTTTGTCGGCTTCTAATTCTCTTAATTGTTTTGTCAGCATCCTCTGGGTAATACCTGGAATAAGTCGTTTCAGTTCATTGAATCGCCGGGTTTCACCCCGCAGGTAATAAAGAATCAGCCCTTTCCATTTTCCGCCCAGGACTTCCAAAGCAGCTTCCACCGGGCACCCAAATCTGCAAAATTGATTTTTATTCGCCATAATAGTCAGGTCTCACTTTCACGGTATACATTGTGTGCCTACGTTACAAAAATGTGCGTTCTTACAATATTGGCGTGTATAGCATAACATTAAGTTTTCTGGTTGAGAGACATAACAGGGGTCAAATATGAATACGAAGGAAGCCATTACAAGCCGTCGAGCGGTTAAAGAGTTTGATGCCCGTTATGAAATACCGAAAAATGAAGAAAAGGAGCTGTTATCTTTAGCGATGTTGTCTCCAACGGCTTTCAATATACAAAACTGGCGATTTGTTGTTGTAAAAGACAATGAGTTACGACGCCAGATAAAGGAGGCGGCGTGGGGTCAGGCGCAGGTAACCGATTGTTCTTTATTGGTTATCATTTGTGCGGACCTGAAAGCCTGGGAAAAAGAACCTGCTCGCTATTGGGTCAATGCGGGAAGTGAGGTGCAGAATTTTATGCTTCCTACTATTGATGGTTATTACCGGGGAAAAGAAGAGGTGCAAAGAGACGAGGCGTTTCGGTCCTGTGGTATTGCGGCGCAAACGTTAATGTTGGCTGCTAAAGAGATGGGGTATGATTCTTGTCCTATGGATGGTTTTGATTTTGATAAAGTGGCTGAACTTATTCAGCTTCCAGATGACCATGTGATTTCCATGTTTGTTGCTATCGGGAAAGGAGTAAAGGATGCCGCACCACGAGGTGGCCAACTTGATATTGATGAAGTTGTTATTCAGGATAAATTCAGTAACGCAGTTTAACGAAACAGGGTTTAACTGAGTGAGAAATATTCCACAATTTGAATGGGTTCCGTTGGGGTTCGCAAGCTCACCACCAACCTACAACAAGATGTTACACAGGCTTTAAAAGTGAATTAAGCGCTAGAAATAGCGGATTTAAAAATCACCGGGTATTTAACGCAGAGGTCGCAGAGACGCAAAGGACGCAGAGAAAAACACTAAAAACTTTGCGTTCTCTGCGTCTTTGCGACCTCTGCGTTTATAACACCCCACTTGTCAGTGCCACGACAACAGAACCTCTCAATAGACTGGAGCAATTGTTCAAGCACTTCTGATATTCAGAATATGTAATGCACGTTCATAGTTTGAATGGGTTCCGTTGGGGTTCGCAAGCTCACCACCAACCTACAGCAAGATGTTACACAGGCTTTAAAAGTGAATTAAACGCTAGAAATAGCGGATTTAAAAATCACCGGGTATTTAACGCAGAGGTCGCAAAGACGCAAAGGACGCAGAGAAAAACACTAAACACTTTGCGTTCTCTGCGTCTTTGCGACCTCTGCGTTTATAACACCCCACTTGTCAGTGCCACGACAACAGAACCTCTTAATAAACTGGAACAATTGTCCAAAATCTTCTGATATTCAGAAATGTAATGCGCGCCCATCAACGGCTAATGCGGCTTCATGTACGGCTTCCGATAAGGTGGGATGGGCATGCACGGTGCGTGCGAGGTCTTCCGCTGATGCGGAATATTCCATGGCGACCACGGCTTCGCTGATCAATTCCGAGGCATTGGAGCCATAAATATGCACGCCGAGTATCTGGTCGGTGCTGGCATCGCTGAGAATTTTTACCATGCCACGGGTATCACCTGAGGCATGGGCGCGGCCGCTGGCGGCAAAGGGAAATACACCGGATTTAAAACGGGTGCCCGCAGAGTGTAATTGCTCAGCTGTCAGGCCGACCCATGCCAGTTCCGGCCAGGTGTACACCACCGAAGGAATGACGGCGTAATTTACTTCCGGTTGTTGACCGGCAATGCGCTCTGCCACAGCGACGCCTTCTTCCGATGCCTTGTGTGCCAGCATAGGGCCACGCACTACGTCACCAATGGCAAATACATTGGGCAGGTTACTGCGGCATTCCGCATCCACTTTAATAAATCCACGGGCATCTCGCGTCAGCCCCACTATGTCCGCGCCGATACCTTCGGTGTTGGGTGTGCGACCGGTGGCAACCAATACTTTGTCTACGACCAGTTTTTTCTCGCCATCGTCTGTTGCATAGATGATAGTGACATTTTTTTTGCCGGGTTTTACGGAGACCAGTTTTGCGCCCAGTAAAATATTCATGCCTTGTTTTTCCAGGTCCTGCTGTACGGCTTTGGCAATCTGCTGGTCAACATTTTTCAGAAATTGGGTTCCTCGCACAATAATGGAGGTTTTGGCACCCAGGCGGCTCCACACGCTACCCAGTTCCAGGCCGATGACGCCACCACCAATAACCGCAAGGCGTTTTGGTACGGATTCAAATGCCAGCGCACCGGTAGAGTCTACAATTTTTTCATCTTCCGGTATTGCATCCAGCATTACCGGCGAAGAACCGGTGGCGATGATGATATAGTTTGTCTGGTATTCGTGACTTTCGTTGTCATTACCTTTGTTGTCATTGTGCGGTGATACGCGCACACGGTTTTCGCCGACCAGTTCACCCCGCCCTTTGAGCCAGATAATTTTATGTTTGACGAACAACATGGCAATACCGTCCGTTAGGGTTTTAACCACTTTCTTTTTGCGGGCCATCATGGTGGCAATATCAATGTCAAGGCCGTTGATGTTAATACCATGCCCGGCAAACTCATGTTGCGCACGATGATAATGATGGGTGGTGTCCAGTAATGCCTTGGAGGGAATACAGCCTACATTAAGACAGACGCCACCCAGAGAGGGCTCTCCCTTTTCATCTACACGATCATCAATGCAGGCTGTTTTCAGGCCGAGCTGGGCACAACGAATAGCGGCCACGTAACCACCGGGGCCACCGCCAATAACGATTACATCAAAATCTGCCATGGCTTGATTCCTTGAGTTTATTTTTTTGTAGCAGGCTTGGGAGCGTACACGTTCCTTATAAAAATTATATTTCCAACAACAGACGCGCAGGATCTTCCAGTGTATTTTTAATGGCGACAAGAAACAATACGGCATCACTGCCATCGACAATGCGATGATCATAAGACAGGGCCAGATACATCATAGGCCGTGCCACTATTTCACCCTGTTCCACAACGGCCCGTTGCTGGATGTTGTGCATGCCCAGTATCGCGCTTTGTGGCGGGTTCAGTATGGGCGTGGATAACATGGAGCCGAAGGTACCTCCGTTAGTGATGCTGAAGGTGCCTCCGGTCAGTTCATCCAACAATAACTTTCCATCCTGGGCACGCTGACCAAAGTCACGAATGCCTTTTTCGATGTCCGCAAAACTCAGTTGATCCACGTCACGTAATATCGGTACCACCAGTCCACGCGGTGAGCCTATGGCGATGCCGATATCGAAATAACCGTGATAGACGATATCCTGCCCGTCTATTGAGGCGTTGATGACCGGGAATTGCTTTAGCGCTTCGGTAACAGCTTTGGCAAAAAAGGACATAAAGCCTAACCGGGTACCGTGTTGTTTCTCAAATTGGTCTTTGTATTTTTCACGCAGCGTCATCACCGGCTGCATGTTGACTTCATTAAATGTGGTCAGGATGGCTGCGGTGTTTTGCGCATCCTTGAGTCGCTCTGCCACGCGCGCGCGCAGGCGGCTCATGGGGACACGTTTTTCCGGTCGGGCACCCGTTGGTATATTCATTATAGGTGCTTTTGCAGAATCAACTGTCACCTTTTCATCGATGGTTTCATCTGCGGTTTTTTCGTGTTTTTTACCGCCACCCCGCGTTTCCAGATAATGAATAATATCGGCTTTGGTGACACGATTATCCCGGCCGGTTCCCGATACACGCGCTGGGTCAATATTGTTTTCTGCCACCAGTTTTTTGGCGGCGGGGCTCAACAAGACTTCTGGTATTTTTTCGGTGGTGGTTATTTTTTCAGCGATAGCTGCCTGTTCTTCTGCGTGCTGTCCAGGTTTGCCTTCATCATTGATCGTGGCAATAATTTCTTCACTTGCTACCAACTCACCATCACCTTTGTTGATTTCCTGTAAGACGCCTTCTTTCGGTGCCACAATTTCCAACACGACTTTGTCGGTTTCCAGGTCCACAAGGTTTTCGTCACGCCGAACAAATTCGCCGGGTTTTTTGTGCCAGTTAAGCAGGGTTCCATCAGTAATGGATTCCGACAAGGCCGGTACCTTTACATCAATAAGCATAAAAATTCTCCAGAATATTGTGTAAACGCGGACTATTTTCTGCGTATGTCATGACGACTATTACTCCGATAATGCGGTGTCAATTAATGATTGTAATTGCTGAATGTGTTTTTTGTAACTCCCCACTGCCGGTGCGGCTGCGGCCGGTCGCCCAGCATAAGATAATACCTGTTTATCTTGCTTACTGTCGCACAGGGTGGGTTGGATATATTGCCATGCGCCCTGGTTTTGTGGCTCTTCCTGGCACCAGACAATCTGTTTTGCTTTTGGGTACGCTTCCAGTACGTCACAAAACTGTGTCGTCGGGAAGGGATAAAGCTGCTCAATACGAATCAGTGCCACAGTGTGCAGTTCACGCTTTCTGCGCGCATCCAGTAAATCAAAAAACACTTTGCCACTGCACACCACTATACGGGTGACTTTTTTGGCGTCCAGCCCATCGGGGTCATCAATCACCGTTTTGAATTCGCCGTCGGACAGGTCTTCCAGGCGCGATGTTGACAATTTGTGTCGCAGCAGGCTTTTGGGTGTCATCACAATCAGCGGTGTGCGCATTTTGCGTAACACCTGGCGGCGCAGCATGTGAAACATTTGTGCCGGTTCACTGGGCATGCACACCTGCACATTGTTTTCGGCACATAACTGCAAATAACGTTCCAGACGGGCGGATGAATGTTCCGGCCCCTGGCCATCAAAACCGTGTGGCAAAAACATCACAAGACCACTCAAACGCCCCCACTTGGAGAAGCCTGAGGTAATAAACTGGTCAATCACCACCTGTGCCCCATTGGCAAAGTCACCAAACTGCGCTTCCCAGATGACCAATGCATCGGGCGCTGCGGTACTGAAGCCATATTCAAAACCCAGCACCGCTTCTTCGGATAACAGGGAATCAATCACGACGAAATCACCCTGCTCTTCTGTAAGATGTTGTAACGGGGTATAACTCTCACCGGTCTGCTGGTCATGAATGATCGCATGGCGATGAAAGAAGGTGCCGCGACCACTGTCCTGTCCCGAGAGACGGACGGGATAGCCTTCTTCCACCAGACTGGCATAAGCCATGGTTTCTGCAAACCCCCAGTCCATGGGCATTTCATTCCGGGCCATTTTATGGCGGTCGTCCAAAATGCGGCGCACACTGGCGTGAGGCATCACATTGTCCGGCAGGCGGTATAACCGGCTCACCACGTCCTGTATGTACGATGATGATTTTCGGGTATCACTATTTTCAGTCCAGTCGATTTCCTGATATGGCTTCCAGTCCACCCAGTAAGGCTTGTCGTAATATTTGTTCACGATGTCGGGTGCTACCGTTTCACCGTTATCCAGGCGGTCCCGGTATTGCAGATTCATTGCATCCACGTCGTCTGCGCTGACAATATCATCGTCGATGAGTTGATCTGCGTAGAGTTGTGCAACCCGGGCATGCTGACGGATTTTTTTATACATCATCGGCTGTGTTGCTGCGGGCTCATCGGCTTCACTATGGCCATGGCGGCGATAACACACCATGTCCACCACCACATCCTTGCGGTAGACCATACGAAAATCCAGGGCGATTTTGATGATGCGCGCCACCGCTTCCGGGTCATCGCCGTTGACGTGAAAAATCGGTGCCTGGATCATACGTGCCACTTCGGTGCAATAAGTTGTGGAGCGCGAGTCCAGCGGATTGCTGGTGGTGAAGCCGATCTGGTTGTTGATAATAATGTGTACTGTGCCACCGATGCTGAAACCACGCGCCTGCGACATATTAAAATTTTCCATCACCACGCCCTGACCGGAAAATGCAGCATCGCCATGAATCAGTACAGGCAAAACCATGCTGCCGGTTGTATCCTTACGGCGATGCTGTCGGGCACGCACCGAGCCACCGACCACCGGGCCGACAATTTCCAGATGTGACGGATTAAACAACAGGGCCAGATGCACAATGCCGCCGGAGGTTCCGATGTCCGATGAAAATCCCTGGTGGTATTTCACATCTCCCGAGCCATTAACCACTTGTCCGGCTGATTTACCCTCAAATTCATCAAACAACGAGCTGGGCGCCTTGCCCAGAATATTGGTCAATACATTCAGGCGTCCACGGTGGGCCATACCAATCACCACTTCGGCCACTTTGTTTTCACCTGCCTGCTGCACCAGTTGGCGCAACATGGGAATCAGACATTCTGCCCCTTCCAGTGAAAAGCGTTTCTGTCCCACATAACGGGTATGCAGATAGCGTTCAAACTCCGAGGCGGACAAAATGGATTTGAGCATGTCCAGACGTTGTTTTTTCGGGAATTCATATCGGCTGCCAGCACCCTCGACACGTTGCTGTATCCAGCGCTTCTGTTGCGTATCCGTGATGTGCATGTATTCCAGGCCAATATGCCCACAATATGAACGACGCAGAATTTCCAGGATTTCCTGTAGCGGTGCGGTATCTTCACCCACCAGTGAACCGGTGTTGAACACAGTGGCCATGTCAGCATCGCCCAGCTTGTAAAAGGCAGGATGCAGCTCCGGCACCAGATTCTGATCACGCAGTTCCAGCGGGTCCAGATCTGCATGTTCGTGGCCACGGAAACGGTACGCATTAATCAGCTGCAAAACAGCCACCTGCTTGGCATCCAGACAGGATTTTTCCGGCACGGCTGCATTCGCGGCGGTGGGCATCCGAGGCTGCCGGGCCATGCGCCTGAACTCATCGCGTATGGCCTGATGGTCCACCTCGGTTCCGGACACACCATCCTCAGCTCGGGAACCGGCAAATCGTTCATCGGAAAAAAGAGCCCGCCAGTCAGCACTCACGGCTGACGGGTCTTTCAAAAACACCGCGTACTGTTCTTCGACAAACCCGGCATTTGCGCTAAACAAATAACTGTTGTCCTGCATTGCTTTCATTGCTGCTTTTTTCATTCAGCTGCCTCACACCACCAATATCATGTCCATCAAACTTCCAGGGTATAACAATAACAAGGAATTTCTGCTGTTGTAGCCTCTAAGGAATTGAAATTGAATAACTTATACCATTTCCATTCCCAAGTCCTATCGGCAATCGATTTACAAGCTTTACGCAAGCGGAAGGACTCGTGTGAAACGGATAACATCAATCGGGATTATGCATTACACAGCGTAAGTGCCAGTCCCGACCTTCAACCACCAGTGCCGCCATATAGTCTGGAAAGAGATGAATCTGGCGAGATAACCAACGAGCCATTGCGCCAGAATCCCCATGGACGTTCAGCAATGTTGCCGGACCGTCCGGGGACAGTGAGGTCTCAACCTGCTCCAATACGGACAATCCCTCTCCAGTCGCCTTTGCGTAAGCTTCTTTGACAGTCCATGCCTTGAAAAAAGCCTCCTTTTTTTTCTCTGCGGAAAGAGAGCCAATAACGTCACACTCACTTGGGTAAAAATAACGCTGTGCGATATTTTCCACATCCTGCTTTGTCCGGAGATATTCGACATCAACACCCACCTGGCGGTTTCTGGAAATGGCATAAAGCGCCATTTCATGAGAATGAGACACATTGAAATACAGCTTATCGTGAATATTGGGAGAAATAAGCGCAGGTTTTCCCTGTGGACCATAGGAAAACTCCAGGTTTACAGCCTGCTGATTTAAGTATCCGCCCAAAATGTTGCGCAAAAATCCACGCCCGGCAATAAAACGCCGACGATGTTTATCAAATACAAATTTTCCAGCTCTCAATTTTTCCGCCGGACAAAGCAACTGTTCCAATTCCTGGATGCGTGAGCAGGACTGATCCAGACTGGCTTGCCAGAGATGGACCTCATTATCGCTTATCGTGAAATCAGCAGGGGGAGAATCCCACTTTGGCTCCGAATGACACATTTCAGAAAAAACACTCATCAAGGATCAGTCCACAATATCCAGCACACCCACGTAAAGTCAGTGAAGTATTACATGATACTGAGGAATGGAGATACCTGTTCCTGAATGCCGATGCCAACATCAAGAAAAAAATAAAAAACCCTGGCTTTGATCGCTACAGGTGTCGCATCGCTGGATTGTCCTCTTTCACATCTCTCTCCTGAAGTATGTAATGGGGAATTTTTCTGTAATCGTACCTAAAATTTTACCACGGTGATAAATCGAATAGGTCCGTGAAATAATCGGGGTTTGAGGGGAGACATCAAAATGTGCGGCCACCGCAGCACAAATTTCTGTTTTATGACCAAGAATATCACGATACATATCAAGCTTTTCTTCCTTCCACATCAGCCCTATGGGGCAATCCGTTTCCAGCAGTTTGTATTGAATCGAATGGGACAGTAATCCGACGACAAATACGGATTCTGCATAAAGATAGTTTTTGCTGGCACCACAAAGTAAAACATTTCTTTCAAGTAACGGTGTCTCAGGTGGACAAAAAAAATTCTGACGATTATCGCTAAGAAACATTTTCTGTCCAATTTTTTTAACTCTTATAGACTCACCCGTGTAAAGTGCGATGAGATCAGTCACCGTACCATCAGTCGTTAACAGTATTTTCTGGAAGGTACTTAATGGTTGGTCAACAATAACCGCAGCGCCCTCAGAAATAAAACTTTTTTCTGGGAACAGTCTGGGCGGTATCTCGCCAAATTCAGACTTATTAAGTGGATTATCTTTTATTGATTCATTCATATCCATATGACCCACTTATTTACACAGGTTCCGTCACTGAACCAGAACATAAAAATATAGAGCAATACTACTGACGATAAATAACATCATATATCGCCAGCACTTGCAATACGCCTTACTTCAAGCTCCGGGATGCCGTCATACTGCCATTGCAAACTCCCAGAGAGACTAATAACACTACCTATAAAGACACGCTTAAGAAACCGTCGCTCACTTTATCCAGCAACAAACCGTTTGCTTTTTTCCGCCAATTCCTCATGCCGTTTATCAACTTATAACGATATTGTCTTTTATTAATAACGTTATCTTTTACGCATATCCAGCGTCCTACTTTTATCAAAAAACACATAAAAATGCAACCACTATCATTCAAACACTCCCTACTATTGCAACAGTGCTCACTCTAATTTTCCCAGTGAAAATGATTGGTATTTCAACCTGAAAACTCGAAAAATAAAAAAACCAACCAAAAATAGATCATTTATATTTTTATATTTCAAGATTTCTTTTTTTTAAAAATTCATTCCTGACGAGACTTAGTAAATAACACAATTAATAAAAAAACCACCTCAAAATTATCAGATAAAACAGAGAAAAAAATAAAAAACCAACCAACTATCACTACTCATATAATCCAGAAGACGAAACACTTGCCGATCAGACTGAATACTACTTTCCCACAAAAGTATTTAACCTTGCCTCTCACAGAAAAGATGATTACAGCTACTCCAGAATAAAGTCATGAATATCGACCGGGCTTCGTATAAAAATTTTATAGGGGCATTCTTATGGTTTATAAGCTATGATGAAACCTTGAACCGGTAATGAATAATGGTATCTTTTTTAGATTAATTCATTCACATATTAACTCTTTTAGTTTGTAAATTGTCTGGCATACAGGGCTGCAATAAAAAAGCTATATATTGTTATATTTTATAAAAAACCGTCTTTATCAGACAATCGACTCAATTACTGGTTACCCACTAACCAAATGTTCTGTTTTAACTTACTGCCATCAGGTTAACTCGGTACCAGACACCAAAACAACCCCTTAAAACTCAATAAGTTATGGGTAGTATTTCTCTTCAAAAAAACAGCCTGAAAAATTGACAACAAACTACCCCACTGCTAGATTTTCGGCGTGTTCATTTATCCAACAACAGGATGATAAAACACAAAAAAGTCAATGTTGTATTTGGCGAAAAATGTACTCATCGAACTCATGAATAATGAGTACATCTTAAATTTAACAGTAAACCTGAAAGGAGATTTATTATGGGTATGGGACAAGACTGCGGTATGGGTGGCGGTGGTATGGGCGGTGGTATGTAAGCCTTTGCAATTCGTTGTAACCCGCATCTATCTACAGATGCATGTTGTACAGGAAACACCGCGAAGCACTAATATTGCTTTACGCCTGATATGTGGCTAAACCCACACAAAAAAAGAAGGGGCTCTGTTTTTTTATTTAACGGAGTTCCTTTCTTTTTTGGGTTTTGGTTTGAAAAATAATAAAGGTAAATCTGTTTTTTTAAAATCCTTCATGAGGACGTAAAAAAATGCTGTCACATATATTTTTTTACTTCACCAATCTGCTCAACCACCACGCTCATTCTAACTAACTGATGTTACGCAGGCTCCAAATGTGAATTAAATGCCTAAAAACTGTAATGTCATGTAAAAACCGTCAGTCATTGATTCATTATTCAAGTGCGTAACATCAGTAACTAAGGATCGCCCGAACAATAACTGTGGCTTTTTGGTTGGGTAAAGAGGGTAAAGAGTAATGCAGGTTGAACGGACTGATGTTCTTCCCTTGACCTTTTGATGGAACCGCTACGCTTGTTCCGCCCGGCTTTAGGAATGGAACACAATAACTTACCTTGTGTTTGAGAAGACGGAACAAACAAACCACTCCGCTGATTCTGACCTGTTTCCGACCTGGATTATGCATACACCAACGTCAGTGATGTACGCAGGCAGCGCTTCCACCAGAGTCTGGTGCAGGCAAAAAAAACCGAACCCGCTCACCAATGTGACTGTTATTGTTCGAGCGTCCCTAATCCCGGCCCCGATAACGTCCATAGCATTATTCATAAACGCTATTGACGATGCTGTTTACGGCCACGAGTGGGCACTGAATTTGATAAAACCCACACCATACCCAAACCAAAGTACAACCGGGACCGGGAAACGTATCTCTATTGATTGATCACGATACGGCGTGAGCGGTAATGCTCAGACACGGGTAACGTAACCGTCAGTACGCCACGCTGATACTCGGCCTTGGCATCGGTATCATTCACTCCCTTGGGTAACGGAACAGCACGTTCAAACCGGCCATAGGCACATTCGGTAATATGGTATCGACCTTTTTTATCGTCCCGCTGCCATTGTTTTTCACCCCGTACCACCAGATAATCATCCACCACCTGAATATCAAAATCATCCGCCTCCATACCTGGCACTTCGATACGTACAACAATATCATCGCCGGAATCTTTCACCTCGGCACTCAGCACACTCCAACCCGGTGATGTAGCAGGCCACTCACTCGTTTCTGTTGCCTGCTCTCTTTGCTGCTTACCCGGCGTAAACCGGGTGACGGCATGTTTGGCTCGTGACCACAGACTATTCCAGCCATCTTCAATATTTCCCAGCACCTGTGCGGCACCTTGACGTAATTGACTTAGTGTTGACATAACTCACCTCCACTTAATGAACAAGGATTACCTACTTGCTTCTATCTGTTCCTTTACGCTGTTTTTCAATGGCAAATAAATCATCTTTATTTGATCACCAAAAACAATGCGCCATTACCCCGCTGAATATTCAGTAAAATCCCTTTGTTGCCCTTGGCTGCTTTGCGTATATCACTCACAGATTTCACCGGCTGACGATTGACGGAAACAATAATGTCACCCTTGCGCAGACCGGCTCTTGCCGCTGGGCTGCCACGTTCCACATCGACAACCTCCACCCCTTCCACTTTACCCGCCAAAGGGTGGCCCATTTCAATAGCGCCCAATACCGCTCCCGACAGCCGTTTCGGCAACCCTGCGGACTCCGCCTTGGTGCGTTCCGGCGCGGCAATGCGACTGTGTATAGTATGTGGTTTGCCGTTGCGAATAATGTCCAGACTTACTTTTTCACCCACCCGCAACATACCCACCGCATTACGCAGGTCGGCGGAGCGGGTGACTGCCCTGCCATTAATCCCCGTCACCACATCACCTACCTTCAACCCGGCCTTTTCCGCAGCAGAGCCTTTCACCACCTGGGCGATCACAGCACCGTCACGTTGTTTGATACCAAATGCTTTGGCGAGATCCGGTGTCACATCCTGCACCATCACTCCCAGCTGTCCACGACGCACTTCACCATATTCGATAAGCTGGGCCATGATGCTCTTTGCCATATTGCTGGGAATGGCAAAACCAATACCCACATTGCCGCCGCTGGGACCAAGAATGGCGGTGTTAATACCCACCAGTTTGCCATCCAGATCCACCAATGCACCGCCGGAGTTGCCGGGATTAATAGAAGCGTCGGTCTGAATGAAATTCTCATAACCCTCAATACCCAGCCCGGTGCGCCCCAGCGCACTGACAATGCCGGATGTCACCGTCTGTTGCAGACCAAAGGGATTACCAATGGCTACCACAAAATCCCCCACCTGCAAGGTGCTGGAGTCGGCCATATCAAGCTGACGCAGCTCTTCTGCATCAATGCGAATAACCGCCAGATCTGCGTCAGGGTCCGTGCCCACGACCTTGGCTTCAAACTGGCGTTTATCAC